>CAYSHS010000307.1:0-4530 GCA_964430845.1 uncultured Pirellulales bacterium
CCTGAAGTATTCGAGATGGGCGATGAGATGGCCCAGGTTATTGTCGATGAAGTTCCTGCTGAGTTCGAGGAAGCAGTTCAGCAGGCGGCTGACGAATGTCCGGTCGAGGCAATTATCGTTGATTAACCATATTATTACCCTGATAACTCCCTGCTTCTCTGACATGCTCTTTTTAGTGCGTTACGAACCAGAGAGCCAAAATTACCCTGGATGAGGATTTTTATTGCCGCCTCGGTAGTTCCGCCGGGTGAGGTAACTTTTTTACGAAGAATTGCGGGGCTTTCGTCATTTTTGTCAGCTTCACAAGCCAGCAGTCCAGCGCCTTTTGCAGTTTGAAGAACGAGGTCTTTCGAGATATCGTCGGGTAAACCCAATTCGATCCCTGCTTTTATCATTTCTTCCATTAAAAGGAAAAAATATGCAGGCCCGCTTCCGCTAAGAGCAGTTACTGCGTCAATTAATCCTTCGTTTTCTACAACAACTGCTTTTCCAACTGATGAGAAAATCGATATTGCTTTTAGTAGCATTGGTTTTGCCTGCTCGTTAGTGAACAAAGCTGCGGCTCCTTCGCCAATCAGCGCAGGTGTATTTGGCATAACGCGAACGATTGCAATATCTCCAAGAACAGATGCGATTTTTTCCACCTTTATCCCCGCCGCGATTGATATTACAAGCTTCACTGAGCCTATTGCATCTTTGATACTTTCGAGCGCATTGGTTATAATTTGTGGCTTAACGCTCAAGACAAGTGTTTCCACCTGTGATGCCAACGCGCTGTTACTTTCACAGGCTGTAACTCCATATTCGCTGGTGAGAAACTCCAGCCGTTCTGTCCTGATGTCGCTGATCAAAATATTTTCAGGTTTGTAAACATTGGCTTCTATAACACCCTTGATAAGTGCTTCTGCCATATTCCCGCTGCCTATAAAACCTATTGTACTCACAAGATTCTCCTTGTTAGCTATTTATGAGAAACTATAATTCAAGAAATAATTAATTTGAATATAAAACCAGGTAAGGAGAAAAGCAATGCAAAAACAGGTTGAATATTCCGATGCAATAAAAACAAAGTATCCCGAGCCTGCAAAAGAAATCAATTCGGTGCTGTTGAGCGATGCAGTCGCCAATTTCGAATGCGAACTGGATTCGCAGGCAGAAGCGGGCGACCATATTATCTTCATTGGCAAAATAGTCTGCTCCCACATGAGCACCGAATCGAAAAAACGCCTTTACACAATTGCTCCAGGCCATAAACTCGGCCCAGCTTATTAAAATATGGCCTTGAACAGTTAAAAACTGTAACTTTTTATGGGACTGTTCGAGGTATTTGGAAATATTTTAAATAACGATTTTGTTCGCTGTAAAACAATTTATATACTTTTAATGAAGTTCCCGTCAAAAAGTGGGGATTGATTTCGGCTTGATGAATTACTGTTTGGATTTGCTCAGGCACGATATCATGGTTGCACAAAGAGAAAACAGGAGTGAATGAAATGAATGAGATGGTAACGTTGCGCGAAGAACAGTCGGAAAAAGTGTTATTGACTGTGATAAACGAAAAAACACCTGCTATTATGTCGTATTCGTCCAGAGGTAAATGGCACGTTGCAAAGGTCCTTCTTGTTGATATAGCACAAGGAAAACTGAGAGTCGAAAGCCTTCGCTCGAAACAGAAGCAACATCCGATAAACATACAGGTCGATCAGCCCGTCGGCATTTCATTCAAACATAAATTCGGCAAATTCGTTTTCGATACTACCGTGATAAGCCTCGAGCCTTCGTCAGGTCAGCAGGGTGATGGCGATTGCGGCGGAGCAATAGTTCTCAATGAACCTGAACAAATCAAAGTAGTCGAAAGAAGAAGCTATTACCGTGTGGAAGTACCAGAATCGCTCAAGGTAAAAGTGCTGCTCTGGCATCGAAGCGCCAAACACGATTCGAAGAATCATGTGCACTCGAGACAAGATCAGCTTCGCGATTGCTGCCAGGGAAGACTTATGGATATTTCCGCCGGCGGAATGCAAATCATAGCGCCGTATAAAAACGAAGCGGCAAACACCGAATCCGGTGAAGACCAAACGGAATCCGATAATTGCGGGACATCGAATATTGAAAATATGAATTTCAAAAAAGGCCAGTTTATCGGCTTGCGTTTTACGCCTGTGCCCTATGAAAAGCCGCTGACGCTCAGCGCTCAAATCAGGAATGTCCTGCCTACCGAAGACGGTATGGGTATATCAATCGGTTTGCAGATCATAGGTCTCGAGGCAAGCCCGGAAGGTCACGAGGTACTGTCACGCCTGATAAGTATTGTTGGTAAATATTACCAGGTTACTCAATCAGGTGTAAAACAGCAGGAAAGTCATCATGTCCCGAGCTTAGTGTAATTCGGGATGCGACTCTATTTGCTCTTCATTGCTTTTCCGGGGCTTATGCTGCCATATCGGAAGGTGCTGAAGAATTCCCGCCTTGTAGTACAGCCATTTTAAAAGGCTGCTCAGCTCGAATCCACAAAAAATCAATACAAGCGCCCACTGCAGTTTCCAGCTCAGGAAAACCAGGAGCAGTAAAAACTTAATTAAATAACTGAATGGTTTTTTCCCCCGAAGATATTGATTGGGCAAATGAGGATACCTGATCCTGCTTACCATTAATATTGCTGTTCCAAGAATGACAAACGGCATTGCATAGAGCAGTATTTTGAGCAGCGGAAACGATTTGTGGTATTTCTGGAAGAAAATTATCAGGCTGACAATCACACCTGCCGCCGCTGGTGTTGGCAGGCCTATAAAGCTCATGTGTGACGACTCATTCTCCTCGTTTTCCACGTTGAATCTTGCCAGTCTAATTGCCGAGCAGCTCAGGTAAGCAGCAGCCGCCAGCCAGATAAAACGCTGAAAAAAGTTATTGTCAGTAAAAAATTCCGGCTTTAATTTCAGCTCAAACTCCACGATTCTCAGCATTAAAAAAGCAGGAGCCAGGCCAAAGCTGATGACATCACAAAGACTATCGAGCTGCCCGCCGAAGCTGGAAGTGCTATGACTCATTCGGGCAAGCCTGCCGTCGAGCATATCAGCTATCATCGCCAGGAAAATAATATAAGCGGCTGCAGTGAACTCGTTTCTGCTTGCGAGAATGATCGAGGAAAAACCGCATACGCCATTAATAATGGTTACTATGGAAGGCAGGATAGTGATATATTTCAGCCTTTGTCTTCGAACGTGCTTAAAGATGCTTTTCTTGTTTTTTTCGGTTTTCATTTCACGCATTTTTCATACCTGATAAGTGGTGTTAATCCTGCTTTTACTCTATCACCAGTTTTAACTAAACACTTGACCTTATATTGTTTATGAGCAGTATCTTTTTTCGTTATGTATTCAGCGCAGGATTTTTCATTCAGCAAATCCCTTGAAACAGGCACGTACAATTCCGTTCGAGAGCCAAACTTTATCATACCGAATTTTTCACCTGCCGCCAATTCTTTTCCCCGGCTTGCCCGGCAAACAATTCGCCTGGCGATGGCGCCGCTGATTTGTTTGACAATTAATTTGTCTGACGGGCTTGACGTTCTGATTAATTGCAGCTCGTTAGATTCATTCACGCGGCCTGATTCGGGATTCATGGCGTTTTTATATTGGCCTTTTTTGTAGGTGATTTTTCCCACTTTAACATTGCAGGGAGCGCGGTTTATATGAACGTTAAAAATGCTCAGAAATATACCGATTTTCATTACCGGAGAGTCAATGAATTCATTTCCTTCCACTATTTCAATTTCAGTAATGCGTCCATCAGCAGGTGACAATAAGAGATTCTCATCAGGGGGACAGTCCCGATATGGATCGCGAAAAAAAGAAAGTGACCATATTAATAGAAGAGCAAGTATTATCTCCAAAATGAGAACTGCTTCAATGGGCAGAATTTTTACTGCGCTAAGCGCAACAAAAACCATTGTCGCTAATATAGCGACCGGGATAATGACCACTTGGGGCAAACCATATTTTGTGAGCGGAACTCTCATAAATATATGATAATCTTTTTGGGGACGTTCTTCAATAAAAATAGAAAAAGGCCGATCCTGTGGTACCGGCCTTTTGAAGGAGGGTGATGTTTATGATTTTATTATCACATTACCTTATATATATACACACACTAATTTTATTCTGCTGGATTACAACGACCATTCCAGTCCCTTACTATCATTATAGACGTTTAAGTCCCGAAAAAGTTGCAACTTTTTTTGAAAAAATTCAATATTTTTTTAATATTTGCAAAATTTTCTTAAAAAAGACGATTTTTTTGATGTGTTTTTTTAAAACGCTGCGCAAAGCGCAACACTTTTTTTATGACGTATTCGCAAAACTGTCTATTTTAGAATTAATCTATTTTTTCGAACGTAATTACATCATTTGAGTCATTAGTTGAGGTACGTTGATTATATTGTTCGATAAAATCAGGATTTAAGTTGGTATCCATACTGGTATAATCAGAAGGAATATCGAGGTAAAATAAATTCGGATCAAGCTCAACGTT
>CAYSHS010000308.1:0-4511 GCA_964430845.1 uncultured Pirellulales bacterium
AACTAATATTTATTTTTTCATTACTTTTTTCCTGCTTGTTTCAGCTTTCTTTTTCGCGGCCTTTTTCTTCGCTCGTGACCCCGATTGAATCGGGGTCACGAGATTCGTATCCCGTTTCGAGCCGCGAGCCATCCGCCAGAAAGGAATTTGGCGGACCGATTTCTCACTCTCGTGTCTTAAAAGAACATAAAATTCGTACGCGTTCTTAGATGAAATCTGCTTCATCAGGAAACCTTCTATTATCTGAGCATCAGCTTCTTTATCGACCAGCTCATTTGTTTTAAGATATTCAATCATCTTTTCCGTAAGCGGTATCGCATGAGAGCCTAACGCGGTCAACATACAATAATCAATCGCGAAAAGGCTCATATCTTCCATCTTTTCGAGTTTTTGCCTTGCCTGGCGTTTGCCCGATTTTTGGAGCAATTCCAGGCTGATTTGATGATTTTCGTCGAATATTCTTTGAAGAACTTTCGTTATTGACAGCGCGATTTCCCGGTTTTGGACGGTATCAGCGCCTAATATCTCTGCTATTTCCTCGATACGTGAGACTCGAAGGTCATTCCAATCCACGAAGTATTCGGAGAATTTTTTCAATGCGGATTCCGTTTCTTTTTCACTGAGCTTCTCGGAAATAATGCCCGAAATTATCGAATCCACAACTTGTTTATAAGAGATACTTTGAACTTTCGGACACTTGCGTTTCAGAGAATGGTAAAAAGAAGACAGCTTTCTCGAATATTCTTTATTGTTTTTCATATAAACCTCTGCCCGACAATCCAGGCGGAAATATCAATACGGCTAAATAACGATTAGCCGACCTTTGGAAAATTATTGCTCAATTATATCGTTAGTGTCAGTTGTGTTTGTTTTTTCATCATGCTGAATTTCTGTTTTTTCGAGTTCTGCGACAGCCTGGTCTATCAGTCTCATTGTCTCTAAAGTTTTTTTGAAATTTTCGTCATTTTTGAAGTACAGCACGGGACAGAATTTGCTTTGCATTCTGCGAGCCAGAAAAGCCTGAATCCTTTTCGAGGCATGATTTATGGCATTAAAAGTTTTGTTCTGTGATGCCTCATTTTTTCCCAAAACGCTGATATAAACCTCCGCTTTTCGCATGTCTGGAGCTACATCGACTTTTGTTACGCTCACTAATCCTTCGATGCGCGGATCGCTCAGGTGATTGCTCAGGCAATCACTGACAGCTTCTTTTATTACACGAGCCACCTTTTCCTGCCTTCTGGTTTTCATAATTAGTTAATGAGTAAATAAGTAGATGGGTTTATCAGTATGAATTAATTCACCCATAAACTCATATACCGATACACTCATACACTTTTTTATAGAGTTCTTGCTACTTTTACAATTTCGTAGAAATCAAATACGTCATTAAGTTTAATATCGTCAAAACCTGCTATTTTAATGCCGCACTCAAGTCCTGATTTTACCTCGCGAGCGTCATTCTTAAAATGCTTTAGTGATTCCAGGCTTAGATTGTCCTTGAGCACGATGTTATCTCTTATGAGCCTTGCTTTAGCGTTTTTCGTTACTACGCCGCTGGTTACGTAACAGCCTGCTATCGTACCGAGACGGGAAATTTTGAAGGTCTCTCTTACAACAGCTCTGCCAAGACTTTTTTCATGCTCTTGGGGTGCAAGCAGGCCTAACATGGATTTTTGTAAATCCTCTGTTATTCGGTAAATAACGTTATAGAGTCTTATCTCGACACCTTTTTCTTCTGCGATTTTCGCTGCATGCTCTTCGCTTACGACATTAAAACCGATAATTATCGCGTTCGAGGCTTCTGCGAGGACGACATCGCCTTCAGTAATTGAGCCTGTAGCGGCGTGAAGGATGTTGAGCTTAACCTCGTCTGTGCTTAATTCGGACAGGTATTTTTTCAGAACATCGACAGAGCCCTGCACATCAGCACGAATTATCAGATTAAGTGTTTCTGTCTTTCCGGCTTCTATATGGCTGAACAGGTTATCCAGCGTAACCTGGCTGCGTTCAGCTAATGAAAGCTCTCTGCTTAGCATCTGTTTTTCTTCTGCGGCCGCCTTTGCTCTGTTCAAGTCATCCAGGCAGTAAAATCTGTCGCCGGCCTGCGGGATATCGTTTAAACCTGTTATCTCGACAGGCATGGAGCTTGTTGCTGTTTTAATGACTTTTCCAGTGCTGTTCTTCATCATTTTAACTCTGCCGTAAGAGGTGCCCGCCAGCACGATGTCACCCTTGCTCAGCTTACCTTCCCTAATTAGAAGAGTAGCCAGGGGACCCTGCTGCGAAGACATTTTTGCTTCTATTACCCAGCCTGTCGCAGGGATGGTATCGTCTGCTTTAAGCTCAAGCAGCTCGGCTACATAATCGAGTGATTCAAGCAGCTCATCGACTCCCTGGCCGGTAGTTGCGCTTGTCTTTACAACTTCGGTATCGCCTCCCCATTCGGACGGAGTTAATCCATGCTCGGAAAGCTGTGCGTAAATACGATTAATATCACAGCCGGGCAGGTCAATTTTATTCAATGCTACAATAATCGGCACACCGGCGGCTTTGCTGTGTGCTATTGCTTCCATAGTCTGTGGCATTACGCCGTCATCAGCAGCAACGACAAGAACAACGACATCTGTCATATTCGCCCCTCGCGCACGCATAGCGGTGAACGCTTCGTGGCCGGGAGTGTCGATAAATGTTACTTTTTTATTGTCCCAGATAATTTCTGATGCGCCGATATGCTGTGTGATTCCGCCTGCTTCACCTGCCGCTACGTGAGATGAGCGGATTTTATCGAGAAGACTGGTTTTGCCGTGATCGACATGTCCGAGCATTGCCGCTATAACACTGCGCTTCTGAATATTCTTGCCCTGACGCTGCTCGAATTCTCTGCGAATCTTCTCTTCCAGGGTGATTTTATGCTCTATGGCCAGCTCGGTATCGTATTCAAGTGCTATCAGCTCGGCAACTTCGTTGGTAATAACCTGGTTGGCGGTTGCCATCGTACCTTGCTGCATCAGCTTGCCTATTATTTCTGTTGCTTTTATCCCCAGAGCTGCGGATAAATCCTTCACTGTTATAGGCTCCGTTATGGTAGCTTTTACAGGTCTGGCAGGAGCGGCTGATTTCTGCTTGGCCTTTGCAGCGATTTTTCGCATAGGTCTCAATCGCAGACTTTCCCCACCTGCTGCGTCAAGCCTGGCACGTCTTTCTTCGATATCTCTTTCCCGCCATTTGCTGCCGCTGGATTTGGTTTTTTTGGGTACTTCCAATTCTAACTCGCCTCGTCTTCGGCCATGAGTTCTATCCTTCCGATGCTTTGATGGGATTTTCTTATCAGAAGATGTAAGCAATCTGTCATCAGTTTTCACCTGGCTGTACATTAATGGCTCGGTAACGGGTTCGTCATATTTTGGTCTTGACCTTGCTCTTTGCCTTCTTTTGGGAGGTTCCGGAGCTTCGACCCGGACTACCTGCGGGCCGCTAAGCCTTGCAGGCTCAGGCTTTTCCATGATTGGACCTGCAGGTACAATGGGTTCCGGTTCAGGCTCAGGCTGGAGTTCTGGTTTTAGTTCCGTCTGCGGCTCCGCTTCCGGCTCTTCCTTTATCAGCGGCTTCTGTTCCTCTGCCGGCTTGATTTCTGTCTCAATCTTTTCCGGAACTGTTTCAACCTGCTCATCATCGATAACAGCGACAGCTTCTTCGTCTCGAACAGTTTCTTGTTCAACAGACGTAGCATCTGTTTGCTGAAGCTGTGCTTTTTTTACAGGGGCTGCTTTTTTCTTCTTTTTGATTCGGACTTTTTCCAAATCAACTTTTTCGGAAGTTTCGATTGTCGTCACATTCTCGCCTTCGGAGAACCACTCCTGTATAGTCGCCGCAAGACCGGCTGATATAACCGACATGTGATTTTTAACATCCAGGTTCTCATCCTGGCACTTTTTTACAATAGCAGAGCTTTTGACCCCAAGTTCCTTAGCCAAAATGTACACTCTTGTTGTTGCCAAAAATAATTCTCCAATTTTAACCGGCTTTATCGAGCAAAATTTATAATGGATTTATTCTTTTTCATCGAATGTCTTTGCCTGTTTAGCCAGGTGTTTTCCTGCCTCATTTTGCTCTTTTTCTTCGGAAATATTTTCCACTTCTTTAGCCGCTGCACTCACAAGTTTTTCTGCAATGTCAGCATCTATTTTCAGTTCGTTTATTAAAGGCTCGACCCCGACATCATCCAGGTCTGCAACGGATATGACGCCTAACGCGATTAATTTATCGATTGTCGTATCATCAGCCTCTTTTACTTTTTTCACACAGCTTGTCAGGCGTTCAATTCCCTGGTTATATTCATCCGGGGTGAGGATATCGATGTCCCAGCCGGTAAGCCTGGCTGCCAGTCTGACATTTTGACCATGTTTGCCTATTGCAAGACTAAGCTGTTCTTCATCGACAACTACCGTTGCGCGTCCCAGCTCGAAACACAATGCTATTTCGCTGACTTTGGCAGGCATCAGCGCGTT
>CAYSHS010000309.1:0-4506 GCA_964430845.1 uncultured Pirellulales bacterium
AGCTGATAAGTCATCTGTTGCTCCGCCGCCAAATCCGCTCATTCCCCCCATGCCGCCACCAGTGCCACTTAATGATGAAAGTGTCGTTTGAGCGTCATTGATAGCAGCCATTTCAGGTGTAAAGACATCCAAGGCTTTTGAGAGTGCTGCGCCTTCTAAAGCTGCAAAATTCGGGTCTTTATCCGGAGCTTTCTCAATTGCTGATTTAATTTCGGCAACCTGCTTCTCAAGCTGTTTTACAGATTCCAGTCTTGCCGCTTTATCGGGTCTTTCTCCTCTTGGTATCATTGGGCCACCCATTCCGCCCATCATTCCCCCACCCATCATGCCTCCTCCGCCGAATCCGCCGGCACCACCGCCGCCAAATCCACCGCCGCCGGCTGGCTGGCCATTTAGAGACATTGTTACTGCAAGAACTGCCATTACAGCAACAGTTGCAAATAGAAACTTCTTCATAATACTGACCTCCAAAAACAATTCGTAAAAAATTTTTATAACCAATCCCCACAGTGGGTATTTAGTTTAAAATAGTCCTCAAAGAAAACAACTCACCCTCTTTTGGATGTCTCAATACAATATGAAAATATTCTGCCTGAATTAATTCAGGTAGAGCAATTGTCACTTTTTTCTGTTTTTCTCGGGAACCGTACCTTCCTCTAATTATAGCCATAGTTAGTGTTACATTTTTCCTAACAATAATAACGGATTATTTATCGCAACACTGGGTTTCTTTGCAAAAAGAAAATGCGTTTTTATTTATAATGCGTTCTTTATTTCACCTTTATAGTATTTGTTGTTAAGACCTGTTTCCATATAAATTTTCGTATAAACCAATTAATTTTTCAAATCTTTTTGCTGTTTCCGGTGCATTTTCCTTTAATGCGAATTTTTGAAGTGCCTGCAACCTGCTTATTCTGTCCTCCTGACTTTGCTTTTGCGGCTGTTTCGTTTTCACGCCAAGCTTATATTCCTTAATCTGCTTTTCAACTGATTCGATAGCTTTCTGCCGCTCCTGGCTCATTTTAATCATTTTCTCTTTGATCGCGGCTTTTTTATCTTCGGAAAGAGTCTGATACAGGTTTATACCTTTTTTCATAACTTCCGCAGTTATTTTCAGTCCTCCTGTACTGGCGACTGATAATTTATCCGTCCCGGGATTTGCTGCATCCTGGGATGAAGCAATTACTGTCGTCCATGCTGTATAAATCAAAGTTAAAACAACTATTATTGATAAAAAGTATTTTTTCATATTCATCATAATTTTGCCTCTAAACTGTACAAACAAACATTTCCTGAAATTTTTCAGGCATAAAACACCTACAAATTTAGTCTTGTACCTATTAGACGTAAAACAATGAAGATTTATTGCTGAAATCTATAAAAAATACAGATTTTAAGAATATCAAATAAAATAATGACTGTCAAGTGAAATCGCAATTATTATAGGCCTATATTTCTTCTAAAAATGGGGTTTTATTGTAAAAAAATGGGAATTGCCGACTTTACCTGTCGCAGGAAATTAGAAATATCCTCTTTCATTTTATTTTTATTTTCCAGGTTTTTCTCGATGAATCCGACAATTTTTGAACCTATTATTACGCCGTTAGCTCCTGCCTTTGCTATGGTTACAGCATGTTCAGGTGAGCTGATTCCGAAACCCACGCATATCGGGATATCTGTAATTTTTTTTAATTTGACAATAAGTCCTTCAACCTGGCTCGAAAGCTCATTTCTGCTTCCGGTAACGCCCAAAACCGATACTGTATAAATAAAACCGGTAGTTTTCGATACTATAAGCTTCATGCGTTCAGGTGCAGTGTTCGGAGTTACCATAAAAACAGTATCGAGACCAGTTGAAATGGCCGGCTGCAATATTTCATCAGCATCGTCTATGCTCAAATCCGCTACTAACACACTGTTAACACCGGACTTATGAAAATCGCGAAAGAATTGTTCTGTCCCGTATTGATATACGAGGTTGTAATACATCAATAATCCTATGGGAATATCTTTATATTCTTTAATTAAGCGAATAAATTCCATAGCTCTTGCCATATTCATGCCGCTTTTCATTGAGCGAATATCTGCTTTTTGTATAACAGGCCCATCCGCGATAGGATCCGAAAACGGAATTCCAAGCTCTAAAATATCTGCTCCGGAGTCAATCGCGGTTTTTACTATTTCAAGACTCGTATCGAAATCCGGGTCACCAATAACAAAAAATGGTATCAAAGCGGCCCTGTTCAACTGAGAAAATGTCTGCTTGTATGTTTTCATAGATTATATCCCAAATTCGGCTTTGTTAATCCTGTGAATTATTATTTTACAGGACGGTATTTTTCTACTATTGAGACGTCTTTATCTCCCCGGCCAGAAAGATTTACGACTGCTATCGTATCATGACTAAATTCGCTCTTATGCGTCATAAGGAACGCAAGTGCGTGAGAACTCTCCAAAGCCGGGAGAATTCCCTCACTTTTGGTCAGTGCCTCGAAGGCATTAAGCACATCTTCATCCTCAGCAGCGAAATATTCTGCTCTTCCTGTATCTTTCAGCAGGCAATGTTCAGGTCCGACTGCGGCGTAATCCAACCCTGCGCTTACGGATTCGGTGTCATAGACCTGACCTTCCTTGTCCTGTAAAAGATAAGCCTTGGCACCATGCAGAATCCCAACTCTTCCGGCTACAATTGTCGCGGCATGTTTGCCCTCTGCGACACTTCTGCCGCCTGCTTCGACACCGATAAGTTTGACGTCTTTATCATCATAGAAACCTGAAAAAATCCCTATCGCGTTGCTCCCGCCGCCTACACAGGCGACAACCATATCAGGAAGCCTGCCTATCTGCTCGATGCACTGCTGCCTGGTTTCTTTGCCTATACAGCTTTGAAAATGCTTTACTATCGTAGGATAAGGATGCGGGCCGGCGGCTGAGCCGAATAAATAAAATGTATCTGTAACATGAGCTGTCCAGTAACGAAGGGCGTCGTTTATGGCGTCTTTCAGTGTTCCTGTGCCGCCTTCGACCCCCACAACTTCGGCGCCGCAGAGCCTCATTTTATGAACATTGACACTTTGTCTTTCTATGTCAGTAACTCCCATAAATATTTTAGTTTCCATACCAAACAAAGCGCCTATCATCGCAGTTGCCAGGCCGTGCTGGCCTGCGCCGGTTTCCGCGATGAGTTTCGATTTACCCATATATTTTGCTAAAAGTCCCTGTCCGAGAGTGTTATTGACTTTATGCGCTCCGCCGTGAAGAAGGTCCTCGCGTTTTAGATAAACCTTAAAACCGGCTATCTCACTGAATCTTCTTGCATGATAGAGGGGACTTGGCCTGCCTGCGTAATTTTGTGAAAGGTCCTCAAGCTCACTTGTAAACTCAGGATTTTCGTAAAAATGATAAAAAGCATCTTCCAGCTCTTCCAAAGCTGGAATTAAAACTTCAGGGACGTAAAAACCGCCGTAATCTCCGAATCTGCCTTTATATTTCATATTTTCATTTAACCTCTTAGATACCTGATATTCTCGAATAATTGCTTCATTTTATTATGGTCTTTTTTGCCCGGCCGAGCTTCTATGCCGCTGCAGACGTCAATTCCATAAACACCCAATTCAATTGCAGAAGCTGCATTGTTTGGTTGTATTCCCCCGGCAAGAAAGACGCGTTTGCCTATATGTCCGATGATATTCCAGTCGAAAGTAATGCCTGTGCCGCCGTAGCTGTCCGGCTTAAAAGCATCGAGGAGAATAGCATCTGTAAAAAAAGTATTTGTTCTTTCTATATCCTCCCTGCCTTTTACTCGTATTGCCTTCATTGTTTTCACATCGTGAGAGCGAAGCACGCTGCAAAACAGCGGGTCCTCATCGCCATGTAATTGAACCCAGTCAAGCGGACAGATTTGTTTCGTTTCGTGCATTTCTTCGATAGTGGCATTCACGAACACACCAACAATATCAATAAAACCGGGGAGCTGATTCACAATATCAGCGGCTCTTTGCGGTTCAATATACCGGGGACTTTTCTTATAGAAATTAAAACCCAGCAAATCTGCCCCCATATCCATAGCGGCTACTGCATCGTCGTAGTTGGTTAAACCGCATATTTTTACTTTTGGTATTAACATTTCAGCCTCTCGTTTCTATAAATTTCTCTTTAAGAGACACGATTTGAGATTTTGATTAATTTATCCAGGCAATTCATTGCATTGCCGTTGTTTATGGAATTTTCAGCCACTTCTATTGCCGAATCGAAATCATCTGTAAGTCCGCAGGCGATTAAAGCCGCCGCAGAATTGAGAACTACTATATCTTTGCATGGTCCGTTTTCTTCGCCTTTCAATATATCTTTTATAATCCTCGCACTGGTTTTCGCATCGGGAACTTTCATATAGTCAATATTGCACAATTTTATGCCAAAATCTTCCGGATTCAACTCTTTTTCGGTGATTTTGCCATCTTTCAGCTCACATATTTTCGTGACACCTGTAATACTGATTTCGTCCAA
>CAYSHS010000310.1:0-4498 GCA_964430845.1 uncultured Pirellulales bacterium
TTTGGGAGTCTAACAACAAGATAATGCAGGCTCTTATAAAATCCGAGGGAGAAAATTTTTATTACTGGGACTCTATTACTATTAATCCCGACGGCACTTTCAGAATTAATAATGTGCATGCAGGTCGATATATGTTTCGTGTAAGTTTGCCTGAATACGACACAGGTCATTTCAATCTTTTTCATAATTTCACTGTTGGTTTAATGCCGAATGGTACATCTGCTGAGCCTTTAGACCTTGGTGAATTAAAAGTAGAACTTCCTATTGAAACAAAGAAAGATATGAAGCTTAAAAGCGGCAGAAATGTCAGGGATGTGCTTACAGAAATCTCCAAAATCCCGGATTATAGAGATCCACCGATTCCGGATGAAATGAGAGAAGATATGATTGAATCTCAGCCGCAATTGGGTGATGTTTTGCTTTCAATCAACAGCAATCCCGATGATGAATTGTTTCAAGTGGCAATTAAATCGCTGGTATATATCTGGGAAAGTTTGACACCAGGGCAAATGGAAGAGTATTTCAAATTAAACATGACAGCCGAAATTAAATATCGCTCTCAATATCCTTTGGGAATAGAATCTTATGTTGGAACTCTATATGCGATGCGTAACGGCCATGAAGGTATGCCAAGGGCAAAAGACCTGCAAGTGTCCACTGTTTCCCGAAAGTATCTTGATGGCGAATCTTATGATGATCCATTTCGTTATGAAGGTCCTAAGGCCAGTGCCGGAGGAATTCTTGTTCGTGATTTATCTTTAGGTGAGCATACTGCCCAGATTATTACTGAATATACTGTTAAATATGGTAATCATGTTTTTTCAGGTAAAGCTGAATCTGAAATCGTGAAATTTGAAATTACCGATAAGGATATTATTGACAAATACGCCGCGCCGCATGATCCGGAGCTAACGGAGCTTGTTAAAAACTCTTTTAAATTTGATTCTCAATTGACCTGGGATACACGTTTTCGTGGAGGATATGACGACTCATTGGATCCGCAGGTTTCCGGGAGACGCGGGGACAGCCGTGATGAATATGCAATACGTACTTCTTACTATTCTCTTAGTGAGCCGCTGCCGGTTGATTTATGTTTTAAGGTTGAGTTCCATGTCGAAGAAACCGGAAAAGTTTATCCGGGAGAGACTATATATATCCCGAAAGGTCGTGAAGGCAGACAAGGTTATTTTAGAGTTAAGGATACAATAAATTTCGTGAAAGAAAATACAGGTGATAAAAACGTAAGAATCGTTCTTACACCTTCACCTGAACGTGCTTTTACTGATAATGATATCACTCAATACTTTAACGAGGTACTTTCTTCCGAGCCTTTACAGGTAATATCCTATTGGTTCAAATATGAAGACGCTAAGCCCTGGGAAAAAGACCTTGTACAGATGTATGAGGAGCTTGAGAATAAAGAAAACATGAGCAGGCAGATGGGGTATGTTCTTCAGAGTTTATGTTCCATGAATCCATATAACCGAATTCATGGAATAGCGAGCAGCAATAGCAGTGAAGAAGATATAACGCCGGTAATTCCTTTTCTTATCAAGCTGCAGGAGGGCAATGAAACATATTTAGATAAAAGGGTAGCAGGAGATGCTTCACAGCGTCTTGCCAATTTAACTGATGCTCAGAAGAAAAAAGCCAATTATGACGTCATTCTTTATAACATGACAAAAGCAAAAGAGCTTGTCGAATGGGGACAGGCTGCGGACGGCCTGCGCTGCAGGGTCAGGGCAATTAAAACGCTCCTGAAAGAGTCGGAGAATCCCGTGTTGCTGCTCGATATAAAAAATGAAGGCGGTGACAGGATTAATTATATGTCTTTTGCGGGATTGCATTGTGAGCTTGAGTGGGATGGTCAGTGGTATGTTTGCAAAGAGTCTGCAACAGGCAATACGCCGGCGAGAGTTCTAAACCAGGGACAGGAAGCTGCACTGGAAATTGCTCTTAATTGGAAATGGCAGAACAAAAACAATCAAAATCCATTACATATTACACCCGGCAAACATAACATTCGTATAAAATTTACTTCTGAAAAATCCGCCATAAGCAATATGTTTCGGATTGAAATATTAGATTCAGAAAATAAAAGAGTAGCAGAAACAACAAGGCAAATAGAAAATGAAAAAGAATGGCGGGATGAGACATCTGAAGAAAGTAAGCTGCTCTGGGATAAAATTAAAGAATCCCTTCCTGAATCCGATTATAAGTATTTTTTCGGAGTCGATGCCGTATGGCTTGATAAAGAACAAACAATAGCCGCATGTGTATTCTATGGTCATGATGAGCCTGGAATCCGAATGGGTGAATATATAAATGCTTATCTGGTTATAGCCGAGAAAAAAGGCGAAGGATTTACATACAGACAAATGACAAAACTCTGGGATGCTAAAGAAGACTACAGTAAAGTTGAAAGATTATCCCTGCCAATGCATCACTATCGGTTAAATACCCAATGGAATAAACACCCAAATTATGGACATGCGTATATTACTGCTTTCGATGTTGATGCAGATAATGACGAAGACTTGCTCATAAATTTACTTGGTACAGGTGGAAGTTATACGAGTGCTCAAACTTGCATACTCCGGAACAATCAAGGCAAGTATTCAATGATTCTAAGCAAAATAGGTGCGGAAAGCCAGAGATTCGGAACTAAAGCACAACCTATCGTCCGAATTAATGATATTGACGATAATGGAATCCCGGAAGTGATTGTTTGGGATGAAATTGCCGGCCCTGAACCACATGCAAACGCACGTTGCTGGCTTGATATTTATCACTGGGATGGCAGAAAAATGAGACCATGTAATTCCATGTTTCCAAAGTCTTATGAGCAGCCTAAAGAGGGCTTTCTCGAAATCTGTGAAAAATACCCTAACGAAGTACCTGAGTTCTACTATTATCTTGGTATGATTAGTGAATATCAATTACAATATGAACAGGCGATTGAATATTATGATAAATCACTTCAGTGTAAAGATGCACCTCAAGAGTATATTAAAGCAACAAATAAAAGATTGAAGTATTTAAATAATATGATTCTAATTGCTCAGGATAATATTAAATATATTGAAATTGAGGGCAAGAAAGAATACGTTAACTGGACTCTGCGTGTTGTCACAATTGATTATCATGACCTGAATGATTCTTTACGTTATCTTTCTCAGTGGTTTTTGAAAAAGCCCGGCCAGGAGGAAGAACTTATCGGTAAAAATCTGGCTTCGATGTCACATGTACATGATATAAGGGTATCTGAAAGCGGAAGTTATTTAGCAGTTCTTTCTAAAGGCGAAGGTGCTTATGGTTTAGAAGTAATCGACCTGCCTTTACTACTGGAGCAGAAAGAGTATAAAGTTTTACAAACAATCGATCCATTTCCGGGAGGAGTATCGATAGATAAATGGGATTCTGATAAGTTGATTATAAATAGCAGTTCTTTATTGACGCATAGAAACAAAGACGGGCGAGTTCTTAGTCCGAGCCTGGGAATGATGGAATCGCAAAAGTATTCGCTTACTATTTCTGACGGTCATATAGAAGCATTGTCCGAAGGAGCAAAAAATCCTGTAGCATATTTTATTAGCAAATTATCCGACGATTATGAAGGTGAACGAGATAACGCGGCGTTGGCACTTGCAGTTTTAAACGACAAAGCCGCACTTACTGCACTTGAAAAAGCTTTAAAAGCTGAAACAAATGAACTTGTAAAACAGGGAATACAGATGTCAATTGATAGTTTTGTCTATAAAATTGTCCCTGAAGTAAAAGTTGGCGAAATAAATATAAATATTATCGAAGCCAACCTTAAAAGAATTTATGGCGATGAAAATGTTAAGGATGCTGATATAGATATGGGAGAAGGCTCTTTCAAACAAGGGACTATTTCATTTAGTGATGCAGATGCCATAGAAATGACAGTACGTGATTGGCCGCGGCCAAATCCAACGGAGCCGCCAATCAATGAGCGTTTTTCAAATTTAACACCAGATGAATTGATTTCTCATGTTCTTGACAGGAAAACCCCGGACGGCCCGAATGGATGCAACCTGGCCTGCGCATGGTTTATATGGAAGACACGCAACTTAACTAACGGCCAGATTTTGAGGGATAACCTTGCCAATAAACTTGTTGACGAAATTAGAAAAGTCGATGCAGACCCGAACAAAGCTGTTCATGATGTATATTTCTGGGCGGCAATGCTTGGGCCTCTTAACGCGAGAAATCAAACTATAACGCTGCTTCGGGAAGCAAAAACGTTCAGTTGTCATTATGGCCCGCAACTTGTGGAATCACTTGGCCAGTGCGGGACATTTTTAGATGTTACCCTTTTAATAGATACCATTGACAAGGAAAGTGAGGGAGCCGGAGCTGTAGTGAACAAAGCTCTTGAGGAAATCACGGGCGTGAAGATGTCGCTGAATGATCGACACTATACCGATAAAATCGCCTGGCGGAAATGGTGGGATGAATATGTCCATACTGACAT
>CAYSHS010000311.1:0-4495 GCA_964430845.1 uncultured Pirellulales bacterium
TTTTGTAAAGTGAATGGATAAAACGTGTTGCTACACATTCTATTTTGATTTTTTGTATATCTTTAAATAGTGTGGTTTTTCTCATTCACACTATTTTTTAAAGTTATAATTGTGCACATAATCTTTAAACTATATAAAAATGAAAAACACCAATATACTAATCAATAGGCAAGTACAAGTGGACACTGCCCTGAGTACTCCATTTTTTGAAAAATGGACAAGTTTTACTACCATTTGTAGTCTGCGTGCCTCGTTGATTATATTGTTACTTGCGCTGTTGCCCTTTGCTGCAACTTCGGTCTGCGCGGCGGATTATATCAATGTTCCGCTTGATCCGAGCGACCCGGTAGAGTTTTATGGCGACTATATTGTTTACAACGGACAAAGAATTGACCTCGGACCCAATGCCCTTTATGTTGATGGCAGCCTATCAACAGATACTGCAAACAGCTATACGTATGTTTTTAACGAGGTGGACGACGACAAGGCGAATGTGAAAGCACTTCGACCTTTCGTAAACGATGCCGCAAACAAAGCGGCAGGCACCGAGATTAATCCCATCAAGGTTTATTTCGCTCCTTGGGTTTATTGGACAGACGACCCTGATGACCCGACCATTTCCAGCTCTTCCGGTGAAAAAAATCGGCACGGACTTAACGGTGCGGAATTAGATGTTACGTATATTGAGTTTATCGGACTTACTAAAAATTACGCCAATGTGGTTATCTGCGGCAATCGCGGTCAGTCTAATGGTTCGGACGGCAACTGGAATGTTTTTAACCTTAAAGCAAACAATTTTTTTACAAAAAACATCACGTACGGTAATTACTGCACGGTGGACCTTGTTTTCCCGCTTAAACCCGAATTTAACCGTCTGCGGCGAACAAACAACGGAGTTCAGGCGCAATTGTTCGGTTTTTCATCCATAAGCGGTAAAGTGTGGGCAGATAGCTGTGCATTTGTTTCACGCCTTAATCTGACTCCACCCTTCGGCAGTCGCACGCTTTACACCAATTGCCATTTTGAATCAACAGATGACTCGTTGATGAAGGGGGTTTACCTGAATTGTAATTTTGATTTTTACGGTTCGATGCCTTTTGGCTCTATCGGCGGTGCGGCGCTGCTCAACAATGCATTCCGCTCGCATAGCACTAACGAAGCCAGCGTGCAGTATATGACTAAAATGCAATCATCTGGTGTCATTATTGATGGCGCATTTACTTGCATTAGCGACAGCGGAAACCCTGTTAATAAGCTGATTGAATGGACGAAAACACCACCTAAATACCTGCGTGCCTATCAGTCCAACATTACGATCAATGGTACACCTGTTGATATGAGCGGCGATGTGCCAGGTCTTGCCGTAGATATAACGAACAAAGATGCCCTCAAAGCATATAAAATTATTACCGGCGAAGATACTGTTTACAACACCTACAATCTTTTGCGTGGAAATGATAATTGGGATCCGCTCGGCGTAAAGTCAGTTATAGAGGTAGCCGGAGCTGATAATATCCCAACCGCACTTACAGTAAGTCCCAATACTCGGTCTGTTGCTACAGAAACAGACAGTGTTTCGCTCTCCTATACAGTTGCAGGCTCAACTACCGATGCGCAGAACAATGCCGGAGCTGTTGTGTGGGCTATCGCCCCTGATTATTCGAGTTACGCCCCCAATGTAACACTCACGCCTTCTGGCGACAGCAAAACTTGTTCCGTTAAAGGTACAAATAACACATACGCACCATTTAGTGTTGTGATTACCGCCACAAGTGCCATAGGACTTCAGGGTGCTTCGCTTATTTCTATAACTCCGGCGCAGATGAGTGCTCCCGATTTTGATGGCTCACCGTCAATTATTCCTCCTGCTGATGGCAAAATTGGCATTAATTATAAGCTAAACTTGCCCGATACCGCGCTAACCGACCAATCTTTAATAACCTGGTACAGATTGGAAAACAACAGCTGGGATACCCCCACAACGGTTTCCGTTTCACGCCTTAATGTGCCTGAACACTATTATTTACTGGAACCCGGCGACATTGGCAAATATATTGGCGTTGAAATTAAACCCAAACATGATGTGTCGGCCATCGGTGATGCTGAGCGCCTTATCTACGACACGCAAATCACAAGCGGCAACATTGTGCTGCCGTTTGAAATTCACACCGATTTCCGTAATTTTCCTATAGAATATTCCACTTCGGTAAAACCCGGATATTGGACTGTTCAAAATGTAAGCCCAACCACCGCGCAGCTCACCGACTGGAGAAAGAGCGGCTATAAGGAGGGTGCAGAGGCACTCTTAAGTCCAATTACCACTTCAACAACCGTGAGTGGCTGGGATTTTACAGACGCCGGGCTTGACGGCGCAGCATCAACCGAAGAAGTGCTTAAATACGGACTTTATTTAATCAAAAAAGGTGCGCAGGTGTTTTATACGCCTACTAAAATGTCTGATTCTATGCAGATTAAAATAAATCTTAACCCCGAAAAAATGGCAGGACAGGGCTTTGGTTCTGCCGGTCAGTTTCTTGATATATTCATTAAATTTGACTTGCAACTGCAAAGGGGGTATGCATTGCGTATGATGCGTATTTCTCAAGGTGGAAAATCCGTTATGTTCTATCTGGTGGAATATAAAGAAGATGGTACAGTTGTGCCACTGTGCGACCCCGTGTGGTCTTCCGCTATGATTAGTGACTGTCTTATTACGCTCACTGCAGATAATTCGAGCGGTAAACTTATCGCGCACGTCGAATCAACTACCCCGCAGTCTTCTGCTGCTATTTTGGAGTGGGCAGAACACCCTTCTCAAGAAGTTGTTGATTTGCAGGCAAACATCGCTCCCAACTCATACGGCGGCTTCGGTATATATGACATCGGTTCTGAATCGGCCAAAAACCGGCACCTTTTCCGCAGTCTTGATGTTGTTTGGGCAAATGGATACACTGTTACTATCGATTCAATTACTGGCGGTAGCGTATCTGCTGATAAAACATCAAGAATTTCTGTCGGTGAAGCGGTGACACTAAACATCGAACCCTCCACCGGTTATCTGCTGATTAGCATTTCGGCATACAAGACCGGAGATGCGGAGACGACGATTGAACTGACAGGCAGCGACAATAACCGTACTTTCACAATGCCCGCTTATGATGTAACCATAGTTGCCGAATTTGTTAACGAATCGACAGGTATAAATAATATTGAGGCAGACGATTTGCTTGTTTCGACGCAATATTATAATGTGCAAGGCATGCAATTGAAAAAACCGGAAAAAATTGGCGTTTATATTGTTAAAGAAACATATCAATCTGGAAAAGTGAGAGTGAAAAAGATATGGTTAAATGAGAGTGAAAAAGAGATGATTAAATAGAAATTAAGTATCAGGGTAGGGGTGGGTGCAACACCCCTTCATTTTATATATTTAATCAGAAACCCGGATGTTCAATTCAAAACTATAAAAAGCAGCATAATGATTGTATTCATAGAAGATATAAATAGTACAACATGTCACGGTAAAAGTCAAAATATGTTTTATACGGGGACAAAAGGTGTCGCTATAAGTAGTTGTATACCAATTTAAAACAGCATCTACCTAGAAAAACTGATTTGAAATTAAATATGTTTAACAAAAACAATGATTTACAAATGAAAAAAACGATTTCAAAAATTTTAACATTCACCTTTGTGATAATTTTATCAGGATGTGCGGCTACTTATAAGCCAATTAATCCTCCAACTTTAAACTACAACTCGCATGATTTGCAAGATGGGATATGGCTATCCTATAAATATGATGTGCTTAGAGAAAAAGGAAATAGAAAATATGCAAAAAAAGAAGATAAAAAAGGAGTTAAGCTGATTGCTATAAAAATTACAAACAATACAGATACGGTTATTAATGTTGGTAAAGATGCAGCTTTTTATTCGGGTCAAAACCAAATATTTCCAATGGAACCTATGGCCATAAAAGAATCAATCAAACAAATTGTACCGGGATATTTACCCTATCTTTTACTGACTTTTACGAATTTATATGTCACAAAAAGTACTTATTATAGTGTAACCACTGAAACCTATCCGATTGGATTAGTACTCGGACCAACCATAACAATTGGGAATATGGCCGTAGCTGGATCAGCAAATAAAAATATGCTTAATGAATTATATGATTATAACATTTTGAGCAGAGATATTCAGAAAGGTGAAACAGTCTATGGTATTATTGGAGTTCGAGATATGGGATATATCCCGATTTCGGTGAAGATGATAAAATAAAATCGGCATATTATAAATAAGGCTTCATGTTGGGTCTCGTTCCTCGACCACACGAAGCCTTATTTATTAGCGGCAAGCATAAAAAGTCCTTTGCTTTCAATAAGGGTAAACCTATATTAAAACGTCTTAAAAGAGATAGCTAAAAAAGACAATGACATTTAATTCTACTTTGACACATTAAAAAAATCAACCTGTTTTTACCCTTAATCCC
>CAYSHS010000312.1:0-4487 GCA_964430845.1 uncultured Pirellulales bacterium
AAACAATGCTTTTAGCCGCTGAAAAAGAATCTGTACTTGAGAACATAATTTCTTCTTATGAAGCCAGGATACAAAGTGTTGAAACATTCTTCGAAATCACGGGTCCAATTTTTCAGGATTTTCAGGACTCTCTTCTTAATACAAGGGCTGAACGGGAAAAAATCAATAACCAGCTGAGAGAATGCCTTGCCCAAAATGGATCTCTCCGAAAGAAAGACTTTGACCGGATGATGGGCGTTATCTCATCGCATTTAGACGAAAGTGAACAGGAAGTCAGGCAATTATCCCAAAAATATCTTAATGAACAGACAAAGCTGGTACAGCAACTGCGTGAAGGTTTGAGAAAATTCAAAGATGCCCTTACTAAAGGACAAGCCGAAAAAGTCAAGGAACTGCAAACAGTAATTAAAGAAATCTTGTCTAAACAGAATGAAAGCAAAATCGAGGTTACATCAAAGCTGAAGGATTTTCAACAGGGACAGCAGCAAACATCAACAATGCTGAAAGCTCTTTTAGCTAAAGGAGAGACACTTAGAATAAGACATTTTAAGGCGATGCTCGGTGAGTTTAGAAAGCAGCGAAAAGAACGTATATCCTACCAGGAACAGAGACGTCAGGGAGTTAAGGATATGCTCGATGAATTCAAGGCTAAACGCACTCAGACAGAACAGCAGCGTCTCGTTGAGCTGCAGGAGACATAAAATTCGGGTAGCAAGTAATTATGAAAGACATCATAAATAACATTATAAGTTAGTATGAGATGTAGGCAAAAACCATGGGTGTATTAGTGGCTAATACACAGAATGCTTTGGAAGAATCAGAAAAAGAAATAAAAGTTAATGAGCAGATAATAAGGGTGAAAGATTTTATAAAGGATCTGAATAACATGCTTACGAAATTTTATTTTATAAAAGAGCGTAAAAACTTAAGGCAGGAATAAATGACTGACAGACAGATGAAAACTTTATCTGAGGTTACAAATTTTGTTAAGACCTTAGCAAAGAAAGTATATTCATTGCTCAATCGTATTCAGAAAAATCAGACTTTCGAAGAAAAGATTGATAAGGAAATACGGGAACTTGAGGCCGGTGTTGAACGGAGGCTGAAGGAGTTTGATGCAGTTTTAGATGAAACAAAGGGCACGTTGACCATTCGTCTGATTAACTTTGCCAAAAATATTACCAAACTAATTAAAGTGCAGGAGATTTTTCTCCGTATGGCGAATAGAAGAAAGTCCGGCAGACGTTTGGAAGAATCAATTCAAACCATTAAGGAAGATTTGCCGGCAGAGACACAAAACAGAGGTGACAATCAATTGGAAAATATACTTAACGGCTTTAGGGTAAATTCGACTAACAGTAATAAACAAAATTCAAGATACCTGATGAAGGTAAAAGTATAACAAAATACAAAGCGTGGAAATTCAATTAAAAAATTTAAAAGGTTCAAAAAGGAGATTGCAAAATGGTAATGACAATAGCAGAAGACATGAAAAAAATAACGGAGAACATCATTATTTCCAATAATGTTCGGCTAAAGGCAGTGGGTGGTTTAGTGGCAGATACCCATGAGACCCTCAACAGGTTTTCTATGGATAGAAAGAAAATGGCTGCAGAACAGGCCAGGGACCTGGCTGGTTTTATAAATGGGTTATCAAAAGATGTACAAAGTATGTTAAAAAGTGCCCAAAACATGGTCCAGCAGTTCCATAAGGAAAACATACAGATGAGCAAGGAGCAAGCCAAGAACCTGGCAGATTTTGTTAATAGTCTAATTAGTAATGTCGGTTCAATGCTGGATAGCTTCCAAAAAGACCATGCCCGCATGTCAAAGGAAATGAAGGCTAAACTTAGCAGGGAAATAAAGGATATCAAGGCAGAGGTTGAAAAAGTTCTGGGTGATGCTGACAAGCTTATGGGCGAGTATAACGCAGATATGGCCGGAGCCAAAAAGGCATGGCAAAGTATATCTGCTGTTATGGCCAGGGCAAGAACAGCCGGCTTTGTAATACCCAAGATTGATGCCGGAAAAAAGGTAAGGACCATTAAGCAGTCAGCAGGCAAGGCTAGGGTTCAGGGTAAAAAGAATAGCACCCAGAAAAGTAAAAGCAACAGGCAAAAAGCCAAAGTCGGTGTTTAAGAGACATCGAAAAGCTTATCTGAAGCCAAACAGTTGTTGGCCGTAAAGGATAGTCAGATGCGAATGCAAATTCAGGGATGGATTAAATTATGAGTTCGATAACATGTGCTTTCTGTAAGGGTACGGGTAAAGACCCTTTCGACTTATTGAGTGAACATTCTATCTGTCAGGTTTGTACCGGCACAGGTAAAGTACATATCGATGGTTCCATAGCCGAGTGTGCATTCTGTAAAGGCACAGGCGTCCACCCGCATACACGAATAAGCTGCACTGCCTGCGAAGGCAAAGGCAGTGTTACGCATAATAAAAGCAGAACAATGTCTTGGATGCAATGGCAAAGGCCACAAAGTAAGCGAAAACCTTCCCTGCAGCAACTGTCTCGGCAAAGGTTTTGTTAAGAAAATAGCAATTAAGAAAAATCGATACAAGGAGATTTGTCAAAATGATTGATGAGATGACAACAGTACTGGAGCCAAACGCTCTACCGGACTTTGTGGAAACAAGCTATGTAAAGGACCTTACCAGTAGAGCCCTTTATTACGTTGAGGCCGGTTTTCCGGTTCATTTACGGGGTCCGTCCGGTACCGGTAAAACGACACTGGCTATGCACTTGGCAGGTAAGCTTGGCAGACCCGTGGTAATGATTCACGGGGATGAGGAGTTCACAACTTCTGACCTTGTAGGCGGTGAGCATGGTTATAGAGTCCGGAAGGTGGTGGATAGATTTATTTCGAGAGTTTTGAAAACTGAAGAGGACATGGTTAAACGGTGGGTGGATAATCGCCTGACCATCGCCTGTAAATACGGTTTTACACTTGTTTACGATGAGTTTACACGTTCCCGTCCTGAGGCAAATAATATTCTTCTGTCTATCTTACAGGAGAAAATGATGGACCTGCCAGCCGCAAGAAACGGTGACGAACCCTACTTGAAGGTTCATCCTGACTTTACCGCAATTTTTACTTCTAATCCTGAAGAATACGCCGGCGTGCACAGAAGTCAGGACGCTTTGCGAGACAGAATGATAACTATGGACCTGGATTATTTCGACTATGAAACCGAAGTAGCAGTTACAGAAGCCAAATCTAAGCTGTCCAGACACAATGTTGAAATTATAGTTAATATTGTGCGGGGTTTAAGGGAGTCGGGCAAATGTGAATTCGCTCCTACCGTTCGGGGCTGCATTATGATTGCAAAGACTCTTAAGGTCCAAAAGTTAACGCCTGCCAGGGCAAACAAAGTATTTATGCAGATGTGTCAGGATATTCTCGCCTCGGAAACAAGCAGAGTCGGCTCGAAAACAAATCAGGATAGAGTCAAGGAAATAATAAAAGAGCTTGTGATAAAAGAACTTGGTATCGGTGAAATAGTTAATACTTTCTGCAAAACCGGTGAAGATGATTTTACCATAATCGATAGTCAGAATTCAATTGAACAGGAAAATAAACAGACAGAAAAAAATCTGGTTGAAGTATAAAATGGAGGCCAATTAAATGAAAACGATACAACAATTACCAAACTTAGGCGATATAAAGAGCGTGCGTTCAATCGGTGCATCATCTATTCCCAAGATCGCAAGACCGGCTCATCTGGATTTATACGTGATCGGGATGGAAAAGAGCAGGTTGGATAAAGAGCTTGCCGCCCTGGACAAAAGAAGAAACACGGTCATGCGGAAACTAAAAGAAGTTGATACACAAATTGACAAATTGCAAAAACAAACGTATGAGCAGCAGAGAAACAAAGATCAGGAAAATACGCCGCAGAAGCCGTTAAAAACGCTGACCGTAAACTATTGAATAACAACAAGCATTCGGCCAACAGTGTGTGCTATGATTAATTATTAATTAATAAGAGCTATTAAAGGAACCCAAAATGGCAAATGATAAAAACAAAAAGGACGAAAAACTGAATATAGACTTTGGGATAGGGAGCCTGGGAGGTCTATTTAAAGGAATCGAAAATCTTGTGGACCTGGCAGCTAAGTTAAAAGATGCAGGCGGGGAGATCAATAAAGAAGGAGAGATCGACTTAAGCAATCTTAAGGATGGCATGAAAGGGGTTTTTGGATTCTCAGTCAAGACAGCGGTTGGAGGCAAACCTGTAGTCGAGTCATTCGGAAACGTTAAGAAGACTCCTGAAGGGCCTAAAGTCGAGGAAGAAAGAGAACCTATCACTGACGTCTTTGATGAGGATGAGGAAATTCGTATTTATGCCGAAATGCCGGGTGTACACAAAGCTGATATAAAGTTAGATTTGAAAGAAGATATTCTTGATATTTCAGCACAAACCGGAGACAGGAAGTACCACAAAGAGATTTTACTTCCGGCAAAGGTGCAGGCAGATAC
>CAYSHS010000313.1:0-4409 GCA_964430845.1 uncultured Pirellulales bacterium
GCAATATCTAAAACACAAAAATATTAAGCCGAAAAGTGATAGATTTATTGACTATATATCCACCTGTGAGCAGCATGGACTTCTGAAAAAAGGAGTTTCAAAACTGAGTGATTCTATAAGAGATTTCAGGAATTTAGTTCACATATCAGCAGAAGAGACACAACGAAGTACAATCTCAAAAGCAACAGCAAAAGGTGCTGTATCTTCTATATTTACAATTGCAAATGATTTTCAATAGTTTTTTAACGGTGTGCACAGCCCACCCTACGCTTAAATTGGATGTTCCAGCTTTTTTGAAACTACGCCGTGACAAGAAAATCAGTGTAAATCTTGTGTGAATCTGTGTCGGATAAATAGAATACAGAACACAGAATACCGAAAACAGCAGCGATTAATTTCTTGAATTGGCTTGTCCAGAGAATATTCAATTATCAAGCTCCTCAAAAAGTAAATTGCACTGGAAAAAGGAAAGGGGAACTTGAACCTAAGCCTCCGGAGATTCTTCAAAAACTTTTATGGTTGTGGCTGCATGGCAAAGAACACTTGGAAATTATATTGTTGGCTCTTTTGATTTTATTTATCTCAAGTCTTTTTGTTTTGCCACAATTTAATATAATCAAACTGGTTTTCAAAGTAATAAATAAAATCTTATCTTAATATCTTTCTCTGTGTTCTCGGTGTCCTCTGTGGCTTACATAATATTTTCACATTCTCTTATAGCGGGGGCCGCCAGAACCTTCGGGTACTGTCCATCTGATGTTGTCGAACGGACATTTTCTCTGGCAGGTTTTGCAATGCAAACAGTTCGATGGATTCGCTGGCTTGACATCGTTATGAATCATTTCATATACGCCCGCCGGACAGAATGTTATGCAGGGACTATTAAACTTGGGAGTGCATTTTTCTTTGCAGATATTTTCGTCAAGAATTGTCAGGTGTGACGGCTCTTCTTCACGATGAACTGTAGCCGCCATTGCGGTGAACGTATCTTTATCGAAGTTCTGGTTCGGTTTCAGGCGATATTTGGCGATTGTCATTGCCTCGTAGTCTTTCTCGACTTTGTATTTAGGTAATAAGCCGCCAAGTATTGAAAGCGGCATGCCCTGGAGCGGGCCGAATTTCGCTACTGTCTGGCGGAAATTTTTGGCCGATTTCATTTCTTTGCCGATATTTGAATTATCAACCAGCGCAGTATAAATCGAAGCCGCTGTTTCAGGATTATCGATACTTTGAATAATAGCGTTAGCGGCCTGGATTCCTGAATCAATCGCGTTATGAAGTCCCTTGATTTTCAGCATATTCACAAAGCCTGCGCTGTCTCCGAGAATCATTACATTTCCTTTGCCGATATTTCCGGTTTTTGGCTCGCGCGGGATTGCATAGTAGCCTCCTTCGGGAATCATTTTTGCACCGGCTTCTACGACCTGGCCGCCTTCGATGAAATTTTTAACGAAGCTGTGATTTTTAAAGTTAGTAAGAGCATCCTGCGGATTAAAATCACAATATTTCCAGTCCGCACCGACAATCATCCCTACAGAAAGGTGGTCATTTACACCTGCATAGACGATACCTCCGCCGAACATTCCTGGCCCGAAAACGGGAGTCCAGATAGGATAACCCATAGCGTGCACAACACGGCCGGAAGTAAATTTTTTATATTGTTCGGGACTTACTTTTATAAGCTCTTTGACTCCAACGGAGAACAGTTGGTGGCTCTGCCTTTGCAGGTTTGCTTTCGTCACGAATTTTTCGGTTACAAGGCCATCGCAGCCTTCGGCGAGGACTACGAAATCGGCATAAATAATTTCGCCTTCGACAAAGTTAGGCTGTTTGTGTCCTTCTTTATTAAGTCCCTGGTCAACGAGTTTTACACCTTTTGCCGTTCCTGATGATTCATCGAGGCTAATATCTTGTGCAGCAAAACCTGTCATTACTTCAACACCGAGGTCCTTTGCGATTTGTCCCAGCCATTTGGTGAGCTTGCTTATTGATACTGAGTAGTCTCCTTTATGTATCATTTGGCCGAAGTTTATACCGAATATTTTGGCAAGCTTTAGAGCAAAGAAGATATTGAAAGACAGATTGTTCCCCAAAAAGAACATTACATCGTCTTTATCTATGACATTGGCCAGAACATCTTTGGCAATATCTGTGTCACGCCAGCCTGGAGAAGCGGTATCAAGCAGAGTATGAAGCGGCTCACGTTCCAGTACCGCTCCGGAAAGATTATGATTTCCTAAATCAGCGGCTTTTTCAATGATGCAAATATCTATATCCGGCTTTTTTGTTTTAAGCTGTATCGCGGTTGCCAGTCCTGCAGGGCCTGCTCCGACAATTAAAACGGATACTCTATTATAGTCTTTATTATTCGACACTTTTTATATTCCTTCCAATGCCTGTACTAATTGAGGTATGGTATCTTCCGCATTTCCGACAATGTAATAATCACAATGTTTGAATATTGGTGCGTTCGGGTCGCTGTTAATTGCTATTATCGTCTCGGTATTGGCGACGCCTATCATATGTTGAATCGCACCGGAAATTCCAAGAGCTATGTACAATTTCGGCCCGACAGATGTCCCTGTTTGCCCGACCTGGTGGACTCGCTCGATAAATCCCTGCTCGACCGCGGCTCGCGATGCGCCTCTTTCTACTTCCGTATTGAGTTTTTTGCTTAGACTGCCGCAAAGCATTCCTACGAGTCTTTCATAACCGTCACGGTTCTGCAAGCCTTTGCCGCCGCTGACAATTACATCAGCCGCGAAATTGACACTGCCTGTACCGAGTTCTGTTTTGATAATTTCGAGACTAATATCATCTTTGGAAAGTTCGACTTTGTGTTTGATTACCTTGCCTTTTCTTGATGTGTCTGGTGGTATTCTTTTCATAACTCCCGGTCTTGCAGTTGCCATTTGCGATTTTGAATTTTTGGTTCTTATAGTCGCCATGACATTTCCGCCGAGAGCGGGGCGGGTCTGCAGGAGAAGGCCTATATCACCTTTTCTTGAGCTGTCACGTATGTCCAGTCCGGTACAGTCAGCAGTCAGGCCGCATTCAACTCGATATGAAATCATCGGGGCGAGCATTCGTCCCTGCGGTGTTGCGGCGTAAAGCACAATTTGCGGCCAATATGCGATGATGGCATCTGCAATTGCTTTGCGATAGGCAGACGGATCGAAAACTTTGAGAAGCTCATCTTCGATTGTGTAGATATTATCCGCACCTGCGGCGATTAGCTCTTTGCTCATTGACTCGACTTTATAGCCTGCCAGGCAAACGCCAACTTTCGTTTCGAGCGAATCTGCAAGCTCGCGTGCTTTACCAATCAGCTCGAATGTTGCCGGATGTATATCTGATTCATTATGTTCCGCAACGACCCATACTTCACCCTCGAAAGCGGGCTTGGATAATTGCAGACCGGCTATCATATCTTCCAGAGCTTTTTCATGGAAATGTTCACCAGCCGAGGTAAGAATACTCTGCTTATTTTTATCGTTAATTTGATTTGAATCTTTTATTCCAAGCTCACTTAGCTTGCGTGCCAGAATTTCGTAATCTTCCAGCTCTTTTTGTGTGCCCTCGAAATTTCTGTCAAGCAGGCTTTTTCGTTTACCTGGTAAAATATATCGATGATTCTGTTGACCCGCGTTTTGACTTGCTTTACCATTACCATTGGCGCAGCTTTTCACAATAATTTCCGCTAATGACTTCGGGTCATTAAGCTGTTTGCATTTTCTTGTGCTTTTCCCCGGCGGAAATACGCGTATCACAGCCGTCTTGGAACCCTTTGCTCCGATTAGGCTTGCATTTATATCATCGCTGCCCCACTTGAAAACTTCAGTCTCATTTGCCCACCGCGTTTTGGCGAACGTTGCATAAAGAGGATATTCGTATTTTGCGACAGTAACAACTACGGGGAGCTTCTTAGCGGCTACGACCTGGCTGCCGCCGCTTATGATACGCGTGAATTCAAAACGTTTATTCTTATACTCTGCGCTGGTAGCATAAGCAATACAGGGCATATTCAATTCTTCTGCAATCTGAGGGGGAACCTGCGCCGTGTCACCATCTACCGATTGCATGCCGGAAATTACAAAATAGTCATTATTGTTATTAAGAAGCTCCTTTACGATTTTTCTTATTGCAAACGCAAGCGGATTTGCTGTCGCGACTGTATCGGCGCCGCCCAAAGCCCTGTCGGTTAAAAGTACGACTTGATCTGCACATCTGCTCAGGCTGTATCGCAGAACTTCCTCAGCCATTGGAGGTCCCATAGTCAGTGCGATAATTTGCCCATGCTCGTCAGCACTGATTTTCTTCATATAATTGGCAAAAGCCAGCGCTTGTGTATCCAGCTCATTTATTACGCTTGCCAGCCTGGTGCGGATCAGTGTGCCTGTTTCCGGGTC
>CAYSHS010000314.1:0-4038 GCA_964430845.1 uncultured Pirellulales bacterium
CTACGACACTTCGGACAGGCTGTATTTTGAGCCGCTTACGTTTGAAGATGTTATGTCAATTGTCGAAAAGGAAAATCCCGATGGTGTAATCGTTCAGTTTGGAGGCCAGACTCCTCTGAAACTTGCAGTTCCACTGGAAAAAGCAGGAGTTAAAATTATCGGGACTTCGCCGGACAGTATCGACCATGCCGAGGACCGCAAGCGTTTTAACAAGCTTGTGGAGAAACTAAAGCTCCGTCAGCCTTACAGCGGCACCGCAAATAATTACGAGCAGACTCTCAAAATCGCGAAAAAGCTGGGCTATCCTCTGCTTATCAGGCCTTCGTTCGTGCTTGGAGGCAGGGCGATGCAGGTTGTGTACGATGAGCAGGAATTGAAAAACTGTGTTGCAGAAGCGATAGAAGTTTCAGGTGAGCATCCGATACTTATCGATAAATTTCTTGACGATGCGACTGAGATGGATGTCGATGCAATCTGTGACGGCAACCAGGTAGTTATTGGCGGCGTAATGGAGCATATCGAAGAAGCAGGAGTCCATTCCGGCGATAGCGCCTGTTCACTGCCTCCTGTTACGATAAGTAAAAAAGTCCTGGAGCAGGTAAAAGAGCAGACAAAGCTTCTTGCACTTGAGCTGAAAGTAAAAGGTCTTATTAATATTCAGTTCGCCATCAAGAATGAGGAAGTTTATATTCTGGAGGTAAATCCCCGCGCGTCGAGGACCATTCCGTTCGTAAGTAAGTCTATCGGTGTCCCTCTTGCCAAGCTGGCAGCGAAAATAATGGCCGGAATGACGCTTGAAGAGCTGAATTTCACGGAAGAAGTAACAATAAGTCACTACTGTGTAAAAGAGGCTGTCTTCCCGTTTCTTAAATTTCCGGGAACGGATACTATCCTCGGACCAGAAATGCTCTCCACGGGTGAGGTTATGGGCATATCCGATGAATTCGGAAGAGCCTTCGCAAAATCTCAAATAGCTGCGGGAAACACTCTGCCCTTATCAGGCAATGTTTTCTTCAGCATCAAGGACAGTGACAAATCCCGTGCAGTCGATGTTGCCGGGAAGCTGCATGAAATGGGATTTAAAATTATGGCGACAAAGGGAACGTGTATCGAGTTTATACGCAATAATGTTCCTTCGGAATTTGTTTTGAAAATGTTCGAGGGAAGACCCAATATAGTGGACCATATTATAAATAAGGAAATCGACCTGATTATAAATACGGCAATCGGCAAGCAGTCAATCCAGGATTCGTTCTCGATAAGGAGGTCTGCTTTGGACAGGCAGGTTCCTTATGTAACGACAATCCGCGGCGCAGCGGCGGTTGCAAAGGCAATAGCGGCGATGAAGGGACAAAAACTCAGGGTAAAACCGATACAGTCATATTACAGCAGAAAAGGAAATAAAAAGTGAAAGCGATATTACTGCTCGAAGACGGAACGGTATTCGAAGGCAAATCTTTCGGCGCCAAGACCCAAAGGTGCGGGGAGGTTGTCTTTAATACCAGCATGACAGGCTACCAGGAAATCCTGACTGATCCTTCATACCATGAGCAGATAATCACGATGACATATCCGCTTATAGGCAACTACGGCACGAACAAAGAGGACTGGGAATCGGGAAAGATTTTCGCCGCAGGTTTCATCGTAAAGGAAAACTGCGATTACCCGAGCAGTTGGAGGAATGAAAAGTCTTTTTCCGATTACATTAAAGAAAATAATATCGCGGGACTTGAAGGAATCGATACACGCGCTCTTGTAAAACATATTAGAACCCGCGGTGCGATGCGGGGCATAATTTCTTCGGATGAATTCAATATCGAAATTCTCAGACAAACACTTGAAAAATACCCTGGCCTTGTGGGAAGGGACATTGTCAAAAATGTCACCTCGAAAAAGCCGTATAACTGGGACAGGGGCGTTATCGATGTCCTGGATAACACCGAGCTGAAACCTGAAATAAAATTCAAGGTAGTCGCTTTCGATTACGGCATAAAACAAAACATTCTGCGACTTCTCCGCTCGCATGGCTGTCAAGTACATGTCGTGCCTGCAGAAACTAATGCAAAGGAAGTTCTCGCGGAAAAACCCGATGGTATTTTCCTAAGTAACGGACCGGGTGATCCCGCTCCCGTCAGTTACGCAATCGAAACCATTCGCGAGCTTCTTGGAAAAGTCCCTGTATTCGGAATTTGCCTGGGACACCAGATTCTCGCGCTTGCGCTCGGTGCAAAAACTTATAAATTAAAATTCGGTCATCGAGGTGCAAATCATCCTGTAAAGAACCTGCGAACCGGACAAATAGAAATCACCAGCCAGAATCACGGCTTCTGTGTGGATATGGATTCACTGGCCGGTAAGAATGTGGAGCTGACGCACCTGAATCTTAACGATAATACAAACGAAGGAATTTACTGTAAAAAGTTAAAAGCCTTCTCCGTACAGTACCACCCGGAAGCCTCTCCCGGCCCCCACGACTCGAATTACCTTTTTAATGATTTCATGGAGTTAATGGAAAAATCATAGAGGAGCTTCACCCTTAAATTTGTAGCAAAATAATTTCCACATTATCATTTTAATCCAACATTATCAGTCTCTATCAATCCAACAGTCCCCTCGCCAATCCCAATCAATCCATACGGCGTACTGACAAATCTCTCAACTGGTTCGCCATCGAGAATATTATTGTCTATTAATTGAGCATCCTCGAAACTTTTACCTTTTACAATTATAATAATCTGGCTTTTTCCCAGTCTCGCCCATAATTTATTTTTATGAATTGCTCCTGTCGATAAGTCAAGATAGCTGCGAGAATAATATGGGCCGAATTGCAGTTTACCCGAAGAAGATTCAGAAGCGAAAAGTTCATTAGTAAGATTTAATGATATATTTTTTTCCCAATAAAGCTGATATAAGTTCTTCGTCTGCCCCATGATATTTATCATCTTTTCGGAATCTGGATTATATTTTATAATAAAAGACCATGACTTGAACCATATATCTTGGTTTAAATACTCTACGTTAATTCGATCTTGTCTGTCTAAATAGAGGGGGCCATAATATTTTGCCTCGCGTGTTCTTGTATTAATCTTCCAAAGACCTTCAGGATTTTCTTTACTTTCATCTTTTGGATTCGATGGATCATGTACAAGGAAGAAAAGCTCCTCTGAAGAAACCAATTGCATTGAGTGAATAACATAAGGTTTGCCTCTATTAAAAGGTGAGTTTCCTTTTAATGTACTGCAAAATACTGTTTCCCATTGCCCTGTATTGGGATCATAAATACCTAAGCCACTTTCCTGGTCTTTATCTCCGTAAGCTATCCATAGTTTATCGCCACATTGAGCTATCGAAGTTATATAATTAGAGGGCAGGCCATTTTCTTTTGTTAAAACTTTAGGATTATCCAGGAAGTTTTCTTCTTCCGCAAAACTACGTGGAAATTCTATTATACCTATGTTTATTAAAGATATATAACAGGCTTTATCAGTTACTATTAAACCAGAAAATCCTCTTAATGAATTAGGAGGATTTATAGTGGTTTGATACATTGACGTTATTTTTTCTGTTTCAAGATTAATACATGCAAGCATAATATCTAACGGCCAAATGGTCGTACAGGAATCGTCCTTATGACCGGTATGTCCACGAGATGAGAATGCAACCCATAACATTTTATCTATAGATAATGCTTGTAATTCTCCTTTATTGATTAAGTTAATGTTTTGAGACCAGTCGTTTTGACTAAGTAAAGTTGTTACTGAGGGCGATGATGATTTTGGAGAAACATCTACTTCCGGATATTGACTTTTTATCTCTAATTGAATATCCGTAATACTATTTAGAGAAGCCACAACCTTTCTATTATTTGTATGATTTTTTAGTACCTCAGCTACCCGGTTCATAAGTACATAATATCGCCGATATAAATCCAATTGTTTTTCATAATTTAAAAACAAAGTACGATCCAAGCGAAAATATCCACTAAAATCTATTGGTTTTAAAACTGGATTAAGTGAAGCAAGATTAGTTATATCATTT
>CAYSHS010000314.1:4048-4392 GCA_964430845.1 uncultured Pirellulales bacterium
GTATATTACATACCTCTTCCAGATACGTAATTCGAACATCGATTCTGTTAACCTGTGATTTAATTATTCCTTTAATTTTATTGAGATATTGTTGTTTCTTTATTTGGTTATTTTGAGATTGATCTGTATTTATGAACTCTTTTAATAATAAATTAAATATTTTGTTTAAAGATTCCTCAGTGCGAATTCCATCTGCTTGTTTATATGTATTAGTTGAGATTTGTATAAGAGCAATTTTACTTATTGCACTAACGTAGGGATCATTAATATCTGCCAACTCTTCGAGTTCTTCCTGAGAAAAAAATTCGAGAGTTCCGAATGCCTGATACAGTTGTTCCCGTTCC
>CAYSHS010000315.1:0-4389 GCA_964430845.1 uncultured Pirellulales bacterium
TCCTTATTTCAGTGCCATTCGTACCTGACACCTTTAATGTCCCTCAGATTATTTATCACGCAAAGGCGCAGAGACACAAAGGTTTCAACTTGTCATTCCCGTGAAAACGGGAATCCATACACTAACCACTAAATACTAAACACTAAGCACTAACAAAAGTCTTGGCGAAAGATAAAAGTAAAACTAATTTATTACTTGTTACTTGTTTCTTCTTAGGTTATCATTCTCTGATAAAATAGACCTTTGCACAGAAATTTAAATAGGTTATAGTTTTAAAGTATTTGTTATAGAGGTTTGATTATGTCGAAGCTAAGAAGAGTATTGTTGGTTTATGCCATTGCTTGTCTATCACTTACAATTTCGGCATGTGGACAGGCAAGTCGGCAAGGTGATCGGGGTAGCGTCACGGGCAGTGGATCCGGCAACAAGGGGACAGCGGCGGCAACAAAGAAAAGCAGGATGATAAATGGAATATTCCGATGGACTACCGGATTATCCTCGACACCAGTCAATATTTATCTTGTCGCGGGTAAAGAGAAAGCCCTTGTGATTGATACCGGTTATGCCGGTGACATTTCACCCGACGATGTCAAATCACTTACACCGCTTCCTTTTATGGTCGTTAATACACATGCCCATCCTGACCATTCGGGAAGCAATAACGCCTTTGAAAAGGTATATATTCATGAAGGAGACCTGGAAGCGTGCAAGAGATATAGCGGCAATACCGAGCTTATACCGATCAAGGATGGGTATGTATTCGACCTTGGCGGGAGGAAGCTGGAAGTTATCGCTGTTCCCGGTCATACACCCGGAAGTATTTGCCTGCTTGATGCCCAGGACGGAATATTGTTCGTCGGCGATACGGCCAATAATGAGACCTGGATGCAAATATCGGATATCCCGCTCGAAACTTATAAGAAAAGTATGGAACGTCTTCTGAAATGGAAAGACCGGTATGACCTGCTTTTGCCCGGACACAACGAACCATTGCCTGCTTCCTATATCGAGGAATTGATTGCCTGTGCGGGCGAAATACTTGACGGCAAAGTGGAGCAGTCGACGCAATCGGTGTCACGAGGAAATTCTCTGCTAAGCGGCTCGATGACACATCGATATGGCAGAGCCACTATCCGATACAATCCCGGCAATCTTCGTGAAAAGAATAATTGATAAGGTCAGTGGTACGAATCATCGCATCCAAAGCCATATTATAAGCATAGGAAAGCAATTTTATTTCAAACTATAATGAAGATTGCCTCGTTGTTTAGCTCATGGGAGTGACATTTCTTGGAGTGCGTCTTTATTTTGTTTCACCGGCGGTTTTCATTTTAGCCAGGCCGTCAAGGCATTTTTGCGACCAGGTTTCCAGGGTGTCCCTTACCTGCTCAAGCTCATCGAGTGACATGAAGGACATCTGGGTAATCATCTGCTCCCGCTTTTCGACCTTCGGCGCATCAAGCTCCCAATAGTGTACAATTCCAAGATGTACGCTTCCAACCTCGTTGGATTCATCGTTGAGCAGCGCGACAATGGAATCCGTGTGGTTTGCTTCAACCGAAACTTCCTCATCTACCTCTCGCTCAACGGCGGCTAAATATGTTTCAAAATAATCAACGTTGAATAACGGCATATTATCGACAGGATTTATGTGTCCCCCGATGCCTATGGAACGTTTTGCGATAAGGCGTGTTTCACCCGCCTTCCTGCCGCGTACGTAGCTCAGGTATTTGCCCCTGTGAGCCATTATTACATAAGGAATAAGCTGCTTGTATGAAGGATTGGTTTCCGCCTGCGAGCGGAGCATGAAACGCGGTACACCCGGTACGAAAATCTCGCGCAGGTATCGCCCAACGTCAAATGCGAGTCCCTCGAACATCCCGATTTTTTCAACGACTTTGCGCTCTATTACCAGTACCTGTTCCTGTGATGCCATATAAATTCGGTTCCGTCAATATTTTTCATAACCTTGTTTTGGACAGTGTGCTGCCACGAAAAGTCGCATTATGACTGCAAGGCCAGAATAATGCAAGGAAAAATAAAGACGTGAGCGAATTACATATAGCATAGGTCCATAGTTAGTGTGGGACAATCTTTACCAGTTAATTGATCTATTGGAACCATGAACTCCGTTTTGAGTTTATAATAGCTTCCCTTTCCGCCGTTCAGAACGGTTTGGCGCATTCTTCCTCTCACAACGTAGCCCTTTTTATTTATCCATGTTAAAAGATTCGCGATTACTGCAGTCGGGTCATTGTCTCCTTCAGGTTTGACTGCGACTGCGACTTTCATGGCAGGGAGCACTTTTACATCTGTCATCTCGCCGAGAGTTCCGGCCAAATCGATAGCGACGGATTCTACCGGTACCTGTATTTCGATGAGCCTGTGGTTGTCATTCTCGTAAAGTGAGCTGTTCAAGCAGCATATTGAAACGGGGCCGCAAGTAAGGATGCCTTTGGACTGAGCCAGGGTATATAATTCGTTTATAGCATCGCTGATTTTGTAGTACCGGCACCTGTGGATTGAATAAAGCACCGTTTGCTGCGGGATTTCCCGAATCGTTATGCCATGTGAGTTTTCATCCCGGCCCTGGCACATACAAAGACCTGCAATACAAATAATTTCAGATAAAATAATTGCAGACAATATAGAAATTATTACTTTCTTTTTCATATCAAGCTCTCTTCTTACATAACAGCCTTTACAAAAATATATTCGTTTCTTCTGGCTTTTTTAATATATATCTGTTACCGTTTTATTGCCGGTTTTTATTTTTTTTGTTATTTTTTTCTGTTTTTCGATAAAAAATTCATTTTTTTCAGGATAATCTCTAAATTTGACAACTGCACCATAGCAAATTTCGTATCCTATATTATATGACGTAGAAATTCATATTTAGTTACAAAAAAAATTAAAATTTATGTAAAATTACTATTTTACAATTGTCTATTCTTGATGTACCAGGGAAACAGCCGAAATTAAATTTTAAGAAAAAAACTTAAAGAACCGATAATGTTAAAATGGATAACAACTCAATTAAATCAGGCAAAAAGGAAGATTTAGTTCCAGGGGAATTTGCTTCGGGAACACAACAATTTTCTATGGAAGATAGCTCGAAAATGAAAAAATGTCCCTTTTGCGCCGAGCTTATTCAGCCTGAGGCGATAAAATGCCGCTTTTGTGGCGAGTTTCTTCATGGTTTTCGCCAGACAGACGTAAAGCCCCAGTCGAAGAAATGGTACTTTTCAACACCTGCTTTGGTCGGATTGCTGTGTGTTGTCGGCCCGTTGGCACTACCTGCAGTTTGGATGAATCCCCGATATAAAATCCTTACTAAGGTCATTATTACTGTTATTGTTATGCTTCTTACAATACTTTTCATTTATTTAATGGTTGCTATGTATAGCCGGGTTCTCAATCAGTTAGAAATGTATTAGTACTGTAGAAATAGTTTTCGGCATTTTACTTAATCTTCGTTTCTTTTGGATTTTCTCATTTGAGTTAATTGTGACGGCGAAGCAGGCAGGCTGCAAACTTTAGGCAATGAGAGCTTGTATTTCATAGCGGCTACTCGAAGAAGAAATGTAAGCGCTATTGTACATACTATTTTCGTATTCTGGTCAAGTCCCAAAGCTCTCATAGCGGCAAAGCAGGCTCCGCCAAGCAGGGCGGCACTGGCATAAAAATCACTCTTTAGTATCGCAGGTATCTCCATAACGAGCAAATCTCTTATAAGTCCTCCGCCAGTAGCAGTGATAGCGGCCATCATAATAATCCCGATAGAGCCAAGTCCGGCGGATTGTGCTTTAGCAGCACCGATAGCGGCGAAAACGCTCAGACCGATTGCATCGGCAATCATAACATAATCCCATCGCGGAGCAATTTTCGGAGCAGCCGCAAAAACGATGAGACCGCCGAAAACAGTAACGATAAGATATATTTCATTCTGAAAAGCGGCTGGGGGTATGTTTCCGAGCATAATATCTCGAATAATTCCGCCGCCTACTCCGGTCGCAATCGACAGAACCAGCACGCCGAGAATGTCAAGCTCATGACGAACCGCCCGGAAAGCGCCGGATATAGCGAAAACAAACGTACCGAAAATATCGAGATAATGTAACATAGTCGTATTTAAGTTAAAAGTTATACGTGCCTAAAATAAGCCAAAGTACGCTAAATTTATTCTGATTATTTATACTTTAGTCACTTTAGTTCACTTTTATTCTATAGTTTATTCACGATACATAAATTGCAAATAATTGGCAAGCAGAAAAAGACCAGATTATTCAGTCAGTAAATCCGAAGCTGCAAATTGGGTTTGTTTTTTCACATTTGCCACTGCTCGTGCTACGTAGCGAAAAGCTGCTTCACAAAGTAGCAAGTGGTACA
>CAYSHS010000316.1:0-547 GCA_964430845.1 uncultured Pirellulales bacterium
ATCACACCCCGCATCGTCTTGCTGGCTTCGAAATCTTTCAATTCTATCGATGATGTCATAATTAAGCTCCTTTGTTATTTCATACCATATATATATATGGTCGTCAAGGATGAATAAGAGAAAAATTCGTCTTGAAACACAATTTATCCGGCTTTTTTAGGTAAAAAACGGATTTGGCTATACCCATATTTCCCAAATAGTATGTGATATAGATACTTGAATATGATGGTACAAAGCTTATGGAGGCTACTCAAAAGCCACTTTATACTATCTAATACCGTGATTTTTCTTTACCAATATCATGTAGTAGTACCGGAAATAATAACTGAACTTTTGCAAAACTCTTGTAATAATATTAAATTCACTTGTAAATTTAGAGTGGAAGGTCGCGGCGACGCCAGATTATTGCGCCGGAAATTGTCGCGAGCAGGAATATCACAACGAGCACTTTCATATCTCCGACAGGCCAGCCTGTGACAATTTTTTGTCCTCCAACAAAACGAAAAAGAGTTGCACCTTTTAGAAAACTCATGCTGGGCCACCATTT
>CAYSHS010000316.1:557-4385 GCA_964430845.1 uncultured Pirellulales bacterium
TGATTGAAATGAAATAATTTACTACCAAAAAAGTAACTGCTGTTCCAACAGCGATATTTCGATTACGAAAAACAGCGGCACAAAGCAGCGCGATAGCGCCCACGGTGCTTGCAAACAAGCCGCCGTCAATAGCGATGCGAAAGAACATATCAAGGGGAATAGGCTTGCCAAAATCGTATATATGAATTGAAGTTACTGTTCCGAGGAACATAATCATTACGAGAGCGAACATGCCTGTTACAGTTATCAAACCGGCACAGATATAAACGTGCAATTTTGTCACTCGTCGCGACAGAATCAATTCCATCGTTCCCTTTTGCACTTCACCTGCAAGCAGGCCGGTAGGTACACTGACTGCGAAGAACATATAGAGGAACAGTACAAACGGGTGCTCGTAGCCGATAGTGATAAGTCCAGGTGTATTGCCCGCCTGTAAATAGTCGCCGCCTAATGCAGTTTTTATAAACGATGGAAGCACATCAATAAAGCTTAACATTGCTTGAACGTTTTTATTATCATGGACGATGCCGCAGACAGCGATTTGAACGAGGAATATCATCAGTGCGATGAGGCACCACATCGGGAATGTGCGAAACGCCCAGTATTTCAATAGAGGCCATGGAAATGGAATATAGTGACTACTCTTCAGGGCTTGCCTCCTTTTTATAGTACTGAATGAAAGCATCCTCTAAAGATGTTTCCGGTGTTGCGATGCGGTCAACAGGAAACGCAGCGAGCCACTTGATAACGGCATCAACTTTCCCATGATATGCGATTTGCAGGGTATTTGAATTCTGCTCGATTATTCGTACACCAGGAAGTTTATTTGTGGGCAATGCAGGAATCCCGGCTCCTTCTGCGAACCATATCTTGAGGTGTCTTTCTCCCTGCTGGACTATTTTTGAAATTGGTGCCAGCTCAACAAGTCGTCCCTCGCGGAGGATAGCCGCCCGTTCGCATATTGAAGAAATTTCACCAAGGTCGTGCGAAGACAGCAATACTGTAGCACCTTGCTGGGCCGCTTCCCGTATCAGGTCCAAAACAACCTGCCTTATCAATGGATCAAGACCGATTGTAGGCTCATCCAGAATCAGCGCCTCCGGCTGATGCTGGAAGGCATAAATGACTCCAACTTTCTGGCGATTGCCTTTTGACAATGCGCCGACTTTTCGGTCAAGGTCAAGGCCAAGTCTTTCTGCCAGCTCATCTTGTCGTTTGTTGACATTGCCGTTACCCAGTCCGGCCATAAGCTTCAGTGATTTTCTCGCTGTATGTCCCGGCCAAATTCTAAAGTCACCCGGCAGGTATCCGATGCGAGTGTGCTGAGTTGCTCTTCCGGATTTAACACGATGACCAAGAATAGAGCAATGACCGCTCGTAGGTCTGAGCAGACCCATAAGGCATCGGATAGTTGTTGTCTTACCTGAACCGTTTGGACCGAGATAACCGAAGACTTCGCCGCTCGTGATACTAAACGATAAATCCTCAACTCCGCGGGATTTGCCGTATCGTTTCGTTAATGCTTGTATTTCGATTGCTTTCACTTGATTTTTTTTAACAGTTCTTTTCGAGCTTTCATTCTAAGCTCGGCGTTCCTGTAACGTTTTTTCTCCTGTGGTGTTTCTGGCAGAATCTTTGGAGCCGGAGTCGGTTTTTTATTTTCGTCGAGCGCGACAAAAGTCAAATGTGCGGTTGTCGCTATCGTTTGCCGTCCGTCGTATGGATTCTCTCGCATAACCTGGACGCCAACTTCCATCGAGGAGCGGCTGACATAATTAACACTGGCCCTTAAGGTGACATGTTCCCCGATACGTATAGGCTCTTTGAAAGAAAGCGAGTCTATACCGGCGGTAACAACCTCACATCCTGCATGTCTTTGAGCAGCCATACCGGCGACCAAATCTATCCAGCCCATAATTATGCCGCCGAAAGCCGTGCCTTGAGGATTTGCATGATGCGGCATAATCAAATACCTCGTCTCAACCGCACTTTCTCTCGGGGTTTTACCTTTTATATTTTCCATAGTCATCCTTAACCGGGCATATTTTTTTACCTTTATTTCAGTGTTGTTAGTGTACTAAATTTGCTTACTGGCTACAACTATGATATTTTGACGCAATAACTGTCAATTTGACAGATTTTTAAGACTAAACACAGGCTCAAAAAAACTCGAAATCCTCATTTTAAGGTCAATAACATGGTAATTTTATACTTTGGCACACACTTTGCTCATTGTATTAGTAGAAGTAAAAGTTAAATGAAAAAGGTTGAAAAAAAGAAAGAATGAAAAAGAAATTGAGTAAAAATTGAAAGGAGACTTACAATGACACTTGTACCTTATACAAAACGAAACAGAAACTCGCTCACGACACTACATAACGAAATGGACGATTTGTTCGACAGCTTTTTCAGAGGGCTTGACAGGCCTTTTGCAGGTTATAAAGCATGGCCTGCTATCGATGTTGCCGAGGATGAAAATGCCATTACGGTAAGAGCAGAAGTACCTGGCTGCAATGCCGAGGATATCGACATCTCCGTTTACGGAAATACACTGACCATCAGCGGTGAGAAGAAATTCAAGGAAGAGAAAAAGGAAAAAGGATATTACCACGTAGAAAGCAGCTACGGCACTTTCCGAAGAGAGCTGACCCTTCCTACTGACGTGGATTCCGAAAAGGTCGATGCAACATGCAAGGACGGAATACTTTCGATAACCATGCCAAAAGCAGCAAAGGCCAAGGCAATAAAAGTAAAAGTAAAAAGCTAAAAATTTGCGTCCTCGAATGAGCGCAATTAAAAATGTTACTCTTTATCGTGAAAGGAAGCAGGGTTCCCGCCAGGCAGGATATCGTATGGCGGGAACTTTATTTATTTGCATAAAGTAGCGGCATAAAATATACCGTATTCAGCGTCTCGGGAAGAATCGCGTTCGGCAAGCTCAGTCGGGCGATGGAGTACGGCGTTCAGACTTTTTTAGATACTTTGTTATTTCTTCCATAAATTTCTTCTGGCCTTCTCCAACTGGCATGATAGCTTTGAGCTTATTATAAATTTCTTTATCATAGCCATATTCATAGGAAAAATATGGGTATGGTCGAATCCAGTTTCCGCCATCCCATTTTCCTTCAGAGATTTTTACCTGATCATATTCAGAGAGTTGTTTATATTCGGCCTTATTTTTTATAATTTCGTTATTAATTTGAGTCATAACTATTTTGGATTTTTCATAGGATTGTGTTTTTATCTCTGTTGAAGGTTGATAAATAATTCGAACTGATTTCTATTCATAACCAGCTTTAATTGGCAATTTCATTAATTCGAGCCAACTTGCAGGTTCAGGATTACTATCGGTTATGATGAATCTACTGAAAGTTGCACGTATCTCATCTTTTTGCCAATTAGAAAATCTTTCAACAAATATTCCTTTTTTGCTTAGAGAATCTACAATAGACTTTTGTACATCACGCTCAGAATCATTTTTGAAAGGTTCTTTTCCAACATAGTCTAAAAAGAAAACCTGACCCTTATTAATAAGGTCCTGTACAACCAGTTTTGATACAGAGACGCTTTGTTCCTGAGACAGATAGCTCATAAGAAGCCGCTCATCATCATTTTGTTTATTTTCCCCCAAAGCTTACGCCTGATAAATAACAACGCATGCTAATAACATAACCCACACATTTCTCTAAAATGTCATTTTTATCTCCTTTTTAAATAAAGCATAATCTCCTTCATTATTGACATTTTGACGCAAATTAGGCAAGTAAAAGTTATGTAAAAAATAAAGGTCTCCAACAACGGCAATTTCATTACCAAAATCACTATTTA
>CAYSHS010000317.1:0-4384 GCA_964430845.1 uncultured Pirellulales bacterium
AGGTTTATCGCCGGATGGATATTGGTACGGCCAAGCCGTTAAAAGAAGCACGCGAGCGGGTAAAATATCACATGATTGATATTGTCGAGCCGAGCGAGTCTTTTAGTGTGGGAGCTTTTTACGAGCAGGCTTCAGAAACAATTACCGGGATAAATAACAAAGGGAAAAAAATAGTAGCAGTCGGTGGTACTGCTTTATATATTAAAGCTCTTCTTTTCGGTCTTTTCGAAGGTGCAGGTACAGATGAGTCGATACGAAAAGAGCTGCAGGAAAGGATTCAAACCGAGGGTCTCGCGAAGTTACATAATGAATTGTCTGGAATTGACCCTGTTGCAGCAGAACGTATTAATAGTAACGACTCGAAGCGCATCATTCGTGCGCTTGAAGTGTATCAGCTCACAGGCAGGCCAATATCAAGTTTCCAGAAGCAATGGGAGACACATAATGGCAAATTTCATTCACAGCAGGACAATCATGGATGGATTATAATAGGTCTTCGTAGAGACAGAGCTGATACGAGCAGCCGGATTAACCAGAGAGTAAAAAAAATGATACTCTCAGGATTTGTAGATGAAGTAAAGTCACTGCTGAATGAAGAAAAACCTTTAAGCAGGCAGGCGCGATGTGCAATAGGCTATGCAGAAATTATTGATTACCTCAATGGAAAAACGGATTTGAAAGAAGCCGCTGAGATAATCAAAAAAAATACGCGCAGACTTGCTAAAGGCCAGCGAACCTGGTTTAAAACATTCAGAAATGTACACTGGCTCGATATCGAACCAGACGAGTCTCACGAAAATATTCTCTATCGAACAAAGACTTTGCTTAACGACATCAACAAATAAACTTTAAATAGTTTGCATCTGCCTTTGCGCTCTCATTACCATTGCAGCCTCACTCAGGACAATTTGCTTGATCAGGCTTGTCGGGACTTTTGTGATTTCCATATTGAATATCCTGTCTTCGACAGATGAAGCAATCATTCGAGCTGCGGGTTCATCAAAATCATACTCGCCGATAAGACTGTTTACAATTCTTGATTTGTCCCATTGATAACCGTTGCCAGGCTGCTCGGTATCCGCAAGCATTTGAGCTTCTGCAATACCCTGAATATCAATCGAAATAACTTCCGTTCGCAAACGTTTAAATTTGCGTCTGATATGATATTCGCTCAATGCATCTGCAGCATCCTCGTACCCTGTTTCCGTGAGAACAGCAATTATTATTGAGAATATTTCATTGCTTGTTACACTATGAGTGTCTTCCTGATGGTAGAGATAATAAGTCACAACATCAGCAAGCTGCTCGGCTATATATACATTATTTCTGCCTGCCTTGCTTAAAGCACTGCCTATTGTGCCTATAACTTTTGTATGAATGTATTCTTCTATGTTGCCATCAGCTTTTACTACTTTAAGTTGTGATCGCACCACCTTCCAGTTGCCTCCATGCTAAACATACCCTTGACTCCTTTCATGCAAAGCCTATAGTTATTGCTCATCGAAGAGCATCAGTTGAGCAGCCTGCTCAATATCCTTAATAGCCGTGCTCACTTCCTTAATTAATTCGCCTGCATCTCTAAAATCCCTATAGATACTTGCAAAGCGAATATAAGCAACCTTATCGACCTTGCGTAACTGTTTCATCACACTATCACCAACGAAAGCCGATGAAACTTCCTTATCAAAACTCCTAAATATACTCTCCTCGACCCTATCCGCGATTTGCTGAATCTGCTCTGCTGAAATTTGTCTTTTATAACATGCCTTCTGCAAACCACTTATGACCTTATCCCTGTCATAAGGGACCCTGGAGTTATCTTTTTTTACGACAAAAAGCCTAAACGTTTCGTTGACTTTTTCATAAGTTGTGAATCTTCTTTTGCAAATCAGGCATTGCCTGCGGCGTCTTATTGTTCTGCCGTTATCGCTCGAACGCGAATCAATGACTTTGTCCTGATCTTCCTTGCAAAAGGGGCATCTCATTTCAAAAAACTCGTCCTGGTTTTTCACCAATCGATATGTTTCCGTTACTATTACCGGATTGGCATATTTCGATTCACAAGACGTGCCTCCTTTCAGTCTATCTAATCGACACCGCACATATAGTCATTTTCCTGATTTTAACAACAACATATAGGGTGTCAAATAAAAAAATAAATTTTTAATAAAATTTCAAATTAATAACTGAACTTTTGCAAAACTCTTATTAATAAAAAAGCCTCTGCGCATAAAGCGCAGAGGCCAACTCGGAAAGAAACTTATACAACCCCCCCAAAAGGTCTGATATAAAGCTCCCATCTCCTCCGTTGGAAGCATCATTTTTGCTCTTTCCTGCTTCTCTCTAAATAAAGTCTAATCTAAAAAACCCATATTGCCAAATTAAAATATGTAACAATTACCCATATTGCCATTCAAAACAGCAATTATTGAATAAATATAAAGCCTTTTTGAGATACTTATATTCTAATCGTCTAATAGCTTTGGCTGTTCTTGAAAGCTCGGAAGCAGATACAGGCGAAGACCTTTCCGAGGAAAAAAACAAAATCTTAAATGAATGGAATGGAATATTAAATAAACTCCGAGGTTACTATATATTGAGTAGTCTCTCTAATAAGGGGGAAATGGATTTTTACGTTCTTGGACAGAAAGTTTCTGAGGTAAAAGACTGGGCAAAAATAAAGATTTTACGTCCTACTGATTCGTTTTGGAAATAGAAAGCGAAAAAGAAATTATTGTTTTTATCAGCCTTCGATTTTTATTTCTTCGATTTTGGCTTTGCTTTTCAGGTAATCCAAATAATCATAAACAGCCTGGCTTTGAAACTGTTTTTTCAGGATTTTTATGATTTGTTCTTTTACAGTTTCCATTTCAGGTATAAAAGCATTTTTTCTGTCATATACTTTTGCAATATGATATCCATAACGTGTACGAAAGATATTGCTAACCTGTCCGACTCCCAAATTAAAAACTACATCATCGAATTCCTCGACCATTTGCCCTCTTTTTATGTAGCCTAAATCGCCTCCTATGTCGGCACAATCTGTGTGTTTATCTACTAATAACTCAAAGGATGATCCGTTGTGTATTTCCCTGAATGCCTGATTTATTTTTTGATATGCAGTCGCTTCATTGCACTGCCAGCCGAAATATTTTACGATATGAGCTACCCTGATGGTTTCGTCCTTTTTGAATTGCTCTTTATTCTCCTCGTAATATTTCTGGATATCAGCCGCAGAAGGATCCCGGGCTTCTGCATGTAGCTGATCAAATTTTTGTTGCGTTTGAATAATCACCTCAAGTTTTTTCTCAAGAATTAACTTACTTTTCCCATTAAACGTCATCACATCATGTTCGCATTCATACAACGCCCACGCCCCAGTCTCAACGGCCAAACGACCCATCTCCACTGTTCGCTCCATACCAAATCGCCACCCAGGTGGACAAGGAGCAAGAATCTCAACATACTTCGGTCCCTTGATGCTTTGGGCTTTTTTCATCTTCATAATAAGATCCTCAGGATACGAAACACACGCCTGCGCAGCATACGGAATATGATGAGCACGAACAATATCACCCATTTCCTTACGAAACTCGGTCTTCCCCCCAACCGTCGTCGTAGTCCATGCCCCATACGGGGTCGCCCCGCTGCGCTGAATCCCCGTATTTGAATAAATCTGATTGTTATAACAAATATAAATAAAATTAGTACCCCGCTCTAACGCACCAGACAACGCCTGAATACCAATATCATAGGTTCCCCCATCACCCGCCCATGCAACCACAGTAGTATCCTCTTTTCCCTGCATACGAAACGCAGCTTCCACACCAGAAGCACCCGCTGCAGCTGCTTCAAAGGCGATATTCATCACGGGAATATCAAACGAAGTAAACGGATGAAGACTCTCAATAACGGCGGTACAACAAGCAGGAACAACCATCACCGTATTTTTCCCTAAGGCTTTTAACACCATGCGAAGCCCCATAGTCGCTGGACATCCAGGACACGCAGCACTCCCCTGAAGAATACACTCCTGAACCGGAAAGTCCTTTATCGCCATATCTTAGACCTCCAACCCAAACCATTCATATGCTTTTGCATTCCCACGCATAACTTTTGTGCAGATCGCTTCGATATCCGTATACGGCACATCTTTGCCACCAATTCCCGCAAGAAAACCATAGACCTTCCCATCAGAGACACCATACAAGGAGGCTTTCACTTCGGTACACAATGCTCCTTCGAATCCAGGTGAGATATTGCGATCAATAACGATCAGCTCTGCTTGTTTACCCAATTTTACGATTTCCTCTCGGGGAAACGGTCGGAAGGTACGTACACGCGCAAGACCAATCTTATGCCCTTGTTGGCGTAAATTATCAAT
>CAYSHS010000318.1:0-4378 GCA_964430845.1 uncultured Pirellulales bacterium
AACATATTTATTTAATAATCCAAAACGCAGGTATCCCAAAGTTGTATCAGCGGTTTTACTTGTTCCCCCGCTGAAGGTGCCTGTAAAAGCAGGGTCGGTGAGGCTGTTGACATATGTGTCGGCGCCGTCCTGGCTGACTGTTATGTCACTATCTGAATAATTGCTTCCGCTAAAATTCGTTCGCCTGCTCGCATACCAGTCAATTCCGAGATCAAGATTGTCTTTACAGGTAATATCATAAATTCTGACTTCGACCAGAACCAGGGGAGTAACGCGGTCTATTTTATCGATGAGCTTTGAAATTTCCCTGATTTTAGGCTCCGTGTCGGTAACAATCAGATAACTTGTGCCTTTTACGTATGAAACTTTTCCCTGGGCTGATAAGAATTTTTCCAGGGCGTCCACAACCTGCTCAACGTCTGCATATACAATCTCGAACGTTTGTGTAACAAGTCTTTCAGATATTTCCGGAGTCTCTTCGCGCGAAAGTATCCTTACGACGTTTTTACCTTTTATGAAGGAGCAGCCGTGGACATCAAGAATACTTTGCAATGCCTCTTCGACAGATACATCCGTAAGGGTAACCGTCACGTTACCGGTAACCTTGGGACTTAATATAAAATCGACATTCACCTGCTCTGCAAGCTGTTTTATGACCATTTCTATCGGGACGTCACTGACATCTATAGATACGGTTTTCTGCATCCTTATATCAAGCTCGCTCATCTGTTCGGTTTCAGCAGATGCCGGCGCTGCCTGATTATTCTCATCGGCGCCCTGCGAGAAAGCAGGAACACAGTAAAGATTAATAACAGTCAAAATCGTTAATAACGATAATATCAAATTCTTCAAATTAAAGTTTTTCATGGTCAACCCTTTTATATTAATTTATAGGATAACAATTATTTTATTTTCAGACTGTAATACTCGTAATCCTCTCCAGTAAGCATGAATATCATTCGCTCGCTTCATTTGTTAATTTTATTTCTCATCTTCCTGAATATTTTCTGTACCGTTCTGCAGGTTCATTTCTTCAGCTATTTTTTGCTGCCATCTTTTTTCATCTTTCTCGAACACAATATAATCTTTGTGTATCTCGACAACAGTAACGCCATTGATTGCCTGGTTCAAATATACAAGCTTATTCCCGATAACCACCGAAGGTTTATCTTCACTATACAGGATACTTTTCACATCTATTTTCCCGGCATCTTCGTTGCCGGCAGTGTTTTCCTGCATGGTAAGCCCTGTTTTATTATCTGCTAATTTAATCGGGTCTCTTATCTTCGCAGGTAACGGGTCAGGTATTTTCCATTCTATTTCATTACCGGAAGATTTTTTGGGAGCTGCAACTGATTTATTGTCATCGTTTGCGGCCCCTGTTTTCTTCGGCGCTTTCCATAAAACCTGCCTGAACATAAAAATCATAATGATAAAAAGAATCGGAATCAAAAGCACCATCACCTTCTGCCTGGTGCCGCCTGAGCCGGATTCCTTCTTAAAGAGCCTGCTTTTAATTTTTCGAATCAAACCTGTACTCGAGCTTTTTTCAACAGGAGCATTACGCAACTGTTCCATATCTGAATTTTTACTCATCTGCTGTGTAAGCTGATAAGGATTTGAACCGGCGCGATTTTGAAAACCAGGTAGTGGTTTTTTCGGAGCTACGCCTTCACTAATTTTACCCGGTTGAGTGACAAAAGACTGTCGTGCTTCTTTGCCCTGTGAAATCGCTCCACCCTTAAAGCCGGATATAAATTCATTTTGAGGCTCCGCTCTATTCGTATCGTCCTGCGTGCCCATTTTTTATCTCCTGACTAAGATTAACCCATTCATTGTTTATTTTTTCAATCTCAATTAAAATTCAGCGCCAGCTTTTCGTTCAGCAGATGCAACTTTAATTTTATTTTCCTGCTGCTTCAGGATAAGAGCCGCAATTTCAAGCGTCACTTCATAGGTTGTATTATCATTATTTTGCCGGCTTAACAAAAACTTTTTAACAAAAAGAACTGGCTGATGTCTCTCGAGCATGTTTAAGAACATCGCAAATTCCCGAAATCCCGCGGTAAAACTGATTCTCAGGTTTTTTTCTAAAATATTGTTCGGATCAGCAGATGCCATGTCATTTTTTGCATCGTTGCTTTGAATATTGAACGAAGATACTTTGCACTGTCCCGCAATACGTGTGATATCGAAAGTCAAATCCGCAGCGCTTTTATAATCGAGAACAAAGCTTTCCAGTGAGCCTTGTAAAAGCCTTATTTCCTCATTCATTTTTGCTTTCACATTCTCCTGTGCCGCTTTCCTGGCAAATTCGTAATCCTGTCTGCTTTCGGCAAGCGCTTTTTCGATTTTACTTTTTTCCCTGTACTCCGGACTTATTACAAGAAAATACGCCAGGACGAATATTACAAGACAAACGCTCCATATCAAAGCTGAAACCCTGAAATATTTTTTATATTTTTTAATTAGAACCATTCTATAACTCCGGTTTAAACAAACACTCAACCTGGTAAAAAACGGTTTCCCTGCCGCTATTATCTTCCACTTTCCTGGAGAATACTATGTTCTCCAGTTTCGGGCCAAGTACTGGAGATGCATAGAGTCTATTTCGAAAGTCCTTTATCTCCTCACCGTAGTCCCCTTGTCCGTCATTAATTACCTGCAGTACCATTTTTGCAGCAGTCTTATCGACTATATCCTTTTCTGACAGACTTTTATCAGGAAACTGTTTTTTAATTCTTTCCCTATCTGCTTCAAACTCTGTTAATACAACAGAATCCGGCATATCATCGACGAGTGTCACCAGGATGGGCGACCACTGATAAAACTTCCCGATAGATGTTTCGACTTCCGACAAACAAGCCTTGTAAAAGAATTTCTCTTTATCAAATTTCTTCAGCATTTTCACGTCTTCTGATAATTCAGCAGCCTTATCCTGCAGCTTAATAATATCCTGCTGTTTTATTTTTGTGACGACATTATTATGCAGATACAGGCCATACAATGAAAGTGCGATAATCGCCGGTACCGCGGCGGTTATAAGGGCAATAGCAATCCCGGCTGGTCCGCTCTTGGGCGGTATCCCCTGCCCCTTTAAAAGGTCTATCGTGAACATGTTTCTGTTTTTTATATCCTGTGCTTTCACTTTTTTACTCAAGAATAAATATCAGGAGATAGGAACAGGAAAAGCAATAAAAATTAATCTATTCCCAAGCCTACACCTAAAACTATACCTATAATTCATATTGATCTCATAGCCAGACCGGCTGCAACTGCCAGCGAGTGGCCATTCTTTTTGAGAATGTCCATGCATCCCTGCGAGGCATCACAACGGACATTATCAAACGGATTCCACAAAACTGCTTCGGTCCCGAGCCGTCGGTTCAGTAACTCTACGAATCCACTGGCGGATGCAAAGCCTCCGCAGACGTATATTCTCCTGACAGGAACGGCTTTTTCCTGTGTGGCATAAAAACGTAAAGTCTCGGAAACACCTGTAATCAGCTCTTCACAGGCTTTCTCCAGGCTATTACCCGGCACTGATACTGAATCTTTCGAGTCATCAAACAAATCACACCCAAGCTCTTCTATTGAAACATCGTCGCTTGCTGAAATTTTTTTTAGTATATCATTTCCAGCGTAAGCGGTATCACGTATAAACGGCCAGCCGTCATTGCTCATAACAGCAAGTGTTGTATAAGAGCTGCCAACGTTCAGGATAGCCGACTCATTATTCTCATAGTCACGTGAAAGCCCGTGAAAGCAGTTAAGGAGCGCCAGTCCGTCAATATCCATCAATACGCATTTAAGGCCGGCTTCTTTGGCGTATTGTATTTTATTTGTGATGACAGTATTTGTGGCAGCAACGAAAATACCTTTTGTTTTCTTGTCGCTATTAGACAAAAGCTGGTAATCGACCGAGGCTTGCCCTGCATTGAAGGGACAAATTACTTCCGCCTCAAGGATAGTTGCGCTTTCGATTTCCTCGGCCGGTAATGGCGGAAAAGTAAAATCGCGCACAGCAACTTCAGGACCGCTTACGCCGCAAACAACAAGCTTAGTTTTGAGCCTGGTTTTTGCCCTGATGTTTGCCAATGCAAAACATTCCTGTATAGCCTTAACCGTTGCCCGCTCTGCTTTGCCGATTTGAGCGATACCAACCGCCTTGATTTTATAGCCTGCGTTATCTTTACTCAGTGCGATTATCTTGACTGCAGAAGAGCCGATATCCAAACCTGTAACGTCACTATTTTTCATATTTAGCATTCTTTTGAAATCCATAGCTTATTTAATCGGCTTAAAAAGTGAGCGGTTTTAGATAAAAATATAAAAAGAAATGAAGAATATAAAACTTAATATTTTCTTGTACCGGGAG
>CAYSHS010000319.1:0-4370 GCA_964430845.1 uncultured Pirellulales bacterium
GTTTAGTCCGCCAAATTCCTTTCTGGCGGATTGGTTGCGGCTCTGCCGCGTCAAGGCTCTTGTGCTTTTTTGTGGTTATTTATATATCAGCATGGGCTGAAGCCCATCCCACATTTTTTGGATTAAAAAGCAATATTTCTTGCTGAAAGGGGTTTTGGAAATAAAAATTAGTGACTCGTAGTGGAATTAGTTTTTTATCATCGAAACTTTCTTATCTTGACTAAAGACCCATCAAAAGGCTATAATATTATACGATGAAAAGTATAAACATAACTTGTATTTTATTTATATTACTTCTTCTGCCATACTGTAAGCTATCAGCCAGGCCAACAACCATTTATGAGGCTGAATCTGTCGTAACAGGCTGGCTTCAAAAAGAGGTACAGCCGCTTGGGGTATCGCCTGGTCACCAGGTAACTACTGTCGATAGGTTTGTAAATAATGATGGTGTAACTGTTTATTATATAGTTTACCTGAAGCCTTCCGGATTCGTAATTGTATCTTCGGACGATTTAATCGAGCCGATTATCGGTTTCGCTGATGACGGCACATTTGACCCTTCTCTCGATAATCCACTGGGTGCGTTAGTTAATAATGACCTTAATAATCGAATTTACCATGTTCAGAACGATTTTAGCCTGATGGCCGCCAATGGGACATATCCAAAGACCAGGGAACAAAACAAATGGCAGACGTATTTAAATACGGCAGAAAACAGCCAAAGCGGCTATAGCCTGATGGGCTTAACCAGCCTTTACGATGTTCGCGTAACACCTCTGGTACAGAGCCGATGGAATCAGGCTGATATTTGCGGAGAAAACTGTTATAATTACTACACGCCCAAAAAATATCCCTGCGGCTGTCTTGCTACTGCGATGGCACAGTTAATGCGCTACTTCGAGTATCCCACCAGCGGCATTGGAAAAAAAGAGTTTGAAATCTACGTCAATAATAAGAGACAAACAGCAACAACTGTTGGAGGCGATGAAAACGGAGGTTCTTATAAATGGTCACAAATGGTTCTCAGGCCTGACCTGAATTGTGCCGATTTGACTTTAGCACAAAGACAGGCAATCGGGTCAATTTGTTATGATGCCGGCGTAGCAATCAACATGATTTATAAACAGAGCGGCTCCGGAGCTTATATGATCGATGCAAGAGTCGCTTTAGAAGAAACTTTCGGGTACAGCAATATAATTTTGGGATTTAACGACAATAAAGAAATTGACACGAACGATTTATACAATATGATTAATCCATCACTTGATGCAGGCTCACCTGTTATTCTTGGTATTTTTGCCAGCCCGAACTTCGATAGCGGCCATGCCGTTCTCTGTGATGGCTATGCCTATGATTCTTCATTGAATTCATCCGGCGATGTAAACTCCTTAGAAAAATCAACCATGTACCATCATCTGAATATGGGCTGGAGCGGCGCTGACGATGCATGGTACAATCTTCCTGATATTAATGGTCAACAAAAATTTAATACGATAACAACCTGCCTGTATAATATTTTCACGTCAGATATTGGTGAGATTATCAGCGGACGTGTCCTGGACCCGAATAATAAACCGGTAGGGAATGCTGTTGTCTATGCCAAGTCAGACAGTACAAGCTCGACCTTAACCGATTACAGGGGAATATACGCTTTCAAAGGACTTAGCCCCGATACTTCTTACCTGGTCTGGGCAAATATAGATGGTCAGGTTACACCTCAACAAACTATTCAAACAAAACTCTCGCAGGACGGACAAACTGACTGCGGAAATATCCGGGGTGTGGATTTTCATGCTGAGACAGAACCGAATTACGTACCCCTGGAAACTTTTTACGTAGATGATAACGCTCCGAACGACCCTATACCGTTTTACTCGTCTGTTTCCGACTCTAACGAAGACGGTTCTCATGAGCACCCGTTCGACTCTATACAGGAAGCCATCGATGCAGCTTCGCACGGGGATTTGATTATCATCAGTCGGGGCACATATACCGGAACAGGCAACAGGGACATAGACTTTAACGGTAAGGCAATAACAGTAAGGGGAGAAGACCCGAACGACCCGAACCTTGTTATAATAGACTGCGGCGGCACAAAGAATAATCCACATCGTGCTTTTATATTCCAAAACTATGAAATACCAAAATCCATGCTATCAGGCATAACTATTAAAGGCGGCTATTACGAACAGGGAGGAGCCATTTATCTTACGGGTTGCACAAGACCCACGATTACCAATTGTGTCTTTATCTCGAATAAAGCATCCGTAGGCGGAGCAATATATAATGATAACAGCAGTCCCGTTATATCAGGCTGTACCTTCGGGGAAAACCAGGCGGACGCCGGCGGAGCAATATATAATATTTCGTCGGTTTCAGGCTGCACTCCTGTTATCTCCAATTGTATTTTCCATAGCAATTCTTCAACATACAACGGCGGCGCAATATATAATAACGACCAGGTCTCTCCTGTATTAACAAAATGCACATTTACTTCGAATTATTCTTCCGGGGGCGGTGGCGCTATTCGTAATAATAACACGAAAAATTTGACTGTGACGAATTGCATTTTTTCTACAAACTCAGCGGCTACTTTTGGAGGTGGTATTCGCTCCTCTAACGGAAGTAATGCCGGCCTGACAAACTGTACGTTTTTTGCAAATTTAGCTTATAACGGCAAATCGCTTGCGTGTACAGCCGATGACGAAGGGAAATATAAAGCCGGCAGTATCCAAATATCGAACTGTATTATTCGAGACGGCGGCGGTGAAATATTCAATAGCGACAATTCGATAATTAATGTCACCTACTCGAATATCATAGATGCAAATGATGCGGCTCCCTGGCCTGGGGAAGGTAATATTTATGCTGATCCAAACTTCGCCGATATCGAGAAAGGCGACCTTCACCTGAAATCGCAGGCAGGAAGGTACGACCCAAACAGCATGAGCTGGATCATCGATGATGTAACAAGTCCATGCATCGATGCCGGTGACCCGCAAAGCTCAGTCGACAAGGAACCTCAGCCAAACGGCGGTGTAATTAACATGGGCGCTTACGGTGGAACAGACCACGCAAGCAAAACATATTCGGAATAAGCTTAATTATAAATCGCATCGAACGGCATCATCTATTCCACTCGATACGCGAACATCTATTTCATATAAATAATTTACTTCATCTGTAACCGTAAAAATCCAAACGTCACCTTTGCAAATATGATTCGGATCAATATCATTCACGTCATCGATGTAATTAACATCATTAAAGTCTGTTCCAAAATAAATATCAAAGCAAGCTGCATCCTCAGAACCGAGCCATTTAAGAGTTGCTTTTGTCGCATGATTTGCTGCACCATCAGATGGTGTCGGGCGCCATGCACCTTCTCCGGGAGTACATGTACATACGAAAAACATTTCCGTATTATCCATAAGTCCGGAAATAAGGAAAGCATTTTCACCCTGGGCATAAATTGGGACATTAGATGCCGTATGATTGACTGAGCTCCATGTAACCGCAGGCATAACACCGGCGCCATTGTTTTGAGTTACTTTCAATCCACTTGTTTCGTCTTAAGCCAGTCGAGAACAACTTGCACGGAATTACTAAACTCGACTGTTTCCAGAACCATATTATCACGAAGATTATCATGGCAGGAATGGTCGATGCGCCCGCCTTCAACCATTAAAAAGAAACCGTTAGGCTCATTGTCCAAAATATCAAGGGCAGTCGCAGTCATTTCTGATAAGTGCGGTAAATCTCCTAAATTTGGTTCGTATGGCATATAACCATCTTCGTCTTTATCATTAATAAACTGACCCGATAACATTGTTACAGCATTGGGATCGATAGACTGCATCTCTTCACGGTTTGTTACAACTGTATAACCTGCATCTTCGAACTCGCTGATTGTTACATGCACAGCAGCACCAGGTAAAACATTAGGCTTGGTTTGCAATCTGTAATCATCAGCAATATTGTCATAATTTTCACGGCTTGCTTCATGTGCGCCAAACGCAGCAGGTGTTGCATGTGTAATATATGTGGTAGTAACTAATCCTGTTACTTTACCTCTTGCTTTGAAATACTCAAGCAGAGTTTCTAACTCACTTCCATCACCAGGAATAGCAAGACTGATAACATCATTATTAACTTTTTGACCAGTCGCAAGTGCCGTACCTGCCGCGGCAGAATCTGTTATTGCATTATTCGCAGAATGAGTAGTACATTCAGCAGTATAAGAAAATGACTGAAATGATAGTTGATTAGGCTCTCCGCTTGCATAAAAACTTCCGGCTCTGACCTGTTCAAAGCCCACACCATCGCCTATCATAAAAATTACGTTTTTAGGCGTTGCAAATGTAATATCT
>CAYSHS010000320.1:0-4346 GCA_964430845.1 uncultured Pirellulales bacterium
GGTATTGGAGCACACCGGAATTGGCTGCCGTGGGTTTCTATCAACCACCTGCACAGCATTACCGGCTTGGAAGAGTTCGATAAGTCCCTGTATCAACGTCTGGCTAAAGGTGATTGAAGACGTATTGCAATGGACATATATTATGGGAATTGCTTATTGCTCGGCGTCCTTAAATGGTATTACCTTCATGTACTTCTGCTGCATTTCCACATACTTAGCGTTCTCATCAGCCGTAGGCATATGACCTCCCACATGGTCGTGGTATATCAGCTTTTCGCCGATGAATGTATCCGGCTCAGGCGGCTCTGTGTTGTCGAACGCCTTTTCACCCAGCAGCTTGTACACCTGTGCGGCGTAATAACCAGCCCAGAAAACTCCCACCGGGTCAGACCATTGATCCTGCGTTCCGCCGCTAATGAGGAGTGCACGCGGAGCCACCAGCGCCACCAGGAAGTGCGAATCCAAAGGCATTTCATCGTAATGAGAAACCCAGTATTGAATGTTCTCACAGTAATTGTCGGGGGATAATTGGGCGACATCATCGATAGTCTCACCCCAGTCATGCCGGGCCATTTGCGCTCCTCCCAGCCCGGAGCAACTGGCAAAACAGACTGCCACTCGTTCGTCAAACACGGCAGCCATTAATGCCTGTTTGCCCCCGATGGAGTGCCCCGTTACGGCAATTTGGGCGTTGATGCGAGGGTCGGTCTCCAAATAATCCAGACATTTGCTGACTACCCATGCGCTCTTACGTATGGCTCCCCAGTCGTCACCTGAGGGAGGATCACTGCGTACATTTGGTGCGCTGCCGCCAAAGTTGACAGTACCGAATCCCATCGCCAGACACTGTGCAAGGTTGCCTCCTCTCACCAAAGGTACTCTGCCAGGTGCATTAGCTGGAATAGTATAGGATACCGTCAGTCCGCCGCCAGCGCCGCCGCGCATACCAAACATGCCACCGACACCGCTGGTAGATGCTGTGAATGGCGTGCCGTCAGCATTCACGAATTGGCCTCTCGCTGTTAAAGAAATCGTGGGAATATTCCCGCTCATGCCGGTCGTCGGTTCGCCTGCAGTCCAAACCACCTTTGGTGCTGTTGCGGGAACCTTACCGAACATATAGCTCTCGACAATCCTGAGTACTTCCGGCCTGCGCACTTTGATCCATGTCTCGGCGTCTGTTATCTTTTTTCCGTCAAGTGTCTTGAGCAAATCTGGTACGCTGTCTCGCCAGCCGATTACTCCGGCTTCGTTGTAATTTGTCCAATGGCCTGAAATGGCCCAGCGATACAAGCCGCTGTAGCCCTCTTTTTTATAAAAGTTATTACGCCGCTGAACCTGGAAAGTGTCATCCGGCGGAGTCAGCAGGGTCTCGATATTCAGGACAGTTTCCTGCATGCCGGTCTGCGGATTCACTTTGGGTGTGGGACGGCCAGGCAAAAACTTTGGGCCATCCGGCAAAGCGCCCCTGACAGCTGGAGGATGGCTGGGCAGCAGGGGAAACGCGGCACGTTCTTCGGGAGTCGGACGGGCCGGCGTATCGGCGGCAAATACATTTACATTAAGTACTACCAGAAAGTTTATAATAATTAATATTTGTTTCATAAAGTTCCTCCTCTAAAAAATGTTTTCTTTTTGTTTCTCATGGAATAACAGATTATAGAGAAAATACATCCCAGTCAACAAATTCTTCAACAAAAATCTAATTTCAACCTGCCAGGCGCACGATCGAAAAATTTTCATATTTTTTTGCATTTTTCTCAATTTTACGAAAAAATATTTTATTAAGAGATTCTATTGTTATCGGAACTAAGCTGGGGGGATTGATGTACATGGGAGAAGACAGTAAAAATGTTAACCTGGAGTTTGAGGGTAGCGAAGAAAGACGGAAAAGCTCTTGAGCTGTTTGTGTTATTGTGTCTTTTAATCCGTATTGCACAGTGTTGTCTGAGCGCATTTTAACAGGCTCAAGAACAAGAATAAGATGTGTCGATTTATCCTTATAGACAAGATGAACAGAAATTGGTTTGTTGAGAAACTATATGATAAGATCAAATGTCACGTGGATAGATGAGCACATACCCGAGCTGAAGGAAAAGATTCTGGTTACCCTTTCCATGGAAGGCTGCATACCTGAGCTTGAAGGTGATGCCCGAGAAGCGAACGTCAAAGGCGGCCTGGGGATATATTTTGGTGATAAGCTTGAGGGTCTTAAAGCGATAGGGATGAACAGTGCTTTCGGCTGTATGCCTCTTTATAAAAAGCGAATAGTACAGTATATCAGAAACGGGAATCAGAATATCGAGTTCAGGGATGTCTCTTATGAAGAGCAGCCTGTCGAGCCTGTCACGGACAGTTGGGGAAATCCCATGCAATTTATCGTATGGGGATGGGATGTGAAAAATACCGCCCTTGAGCGGCAATACAAAGTAGTGATATATAGTATTTATCGCGGGGGGACGCTTCTCTATCTATTCTATTGCCCGGAAGTATTCGATATTCTCTACCCGGATGATAAAACACACTATGGTTATGGAAGGGAGCACCGTTTCCTCCAGGAAACTGTTTTTGCACAATGTGCTTACCAACTGCTTAAAAGTATTAATGTCGTACCCGATATCCTTCATCTTAACGAAGGTCATGTTGCAGATGCGGCTGCGATAATTAAAGGAGACAAGACCTTCGACAAGACAGCCGTAGTTTATACAAACCACACTGTCGTTCAGGCAGGTCTGGAGAGATTTTGTATTGACAGGCTTACCGGCGGCGATATTGCGCGGGCACGCTATGCGATGAGGTTCCTCCAGACGGACTACGAGATGTCCTGGCGAAGGTTTTCGATGCAGCAGGATGGCCGATGGTTTATAGATTTCTCGAAAGGGGCGCTCGAAATATGCGATGTTGCAAATGGGGTCAGCAATGAGCATGCCGGCGCTACACAGACTTTGTTTCCAGCTTATAACAGAAAAATAGAAGGTGTTCTCAACGGCTCCGGTGATACATGGATCATGGATCACCTGTTGGAACATGAATTCAAAGAAAAGGTGCTTAGCAAAGAAACTCTTCTCAGGGCAGCGACAGAGGGCAAAGCATTGTCTTTTGCTGAAATTAAAAAGAGAACTGCCGGTATGACTGATAAAAGCGGTCATATCATCAGTAAAGATGGTGTGGAGCTGAATCCTGATTTGCCGACTGTATGGATGGTAAGAAGGATGGTCAAATATAAGAGTCAGTTACCCGTATTAAAGGATATTATCCATGTAATTTGCGCGAACAGGAATGAGGAGATTGATACACCCTCCGGCAGAATGAGCGGCTTACAAATGCAGGTGGTTGTTGGCGGTATTGCACCTGAAGGGTCCGATGAAGAAGGATGGATAGAAGAGTTTGTACGCTGGATGCAAAGACCGGAGCTGAAGGGACGTTTTGTTTTTGTGCCGAATGCAGATACAATCATTCTGAAAATGCAGGCTATCGGGGCCGATATATGTATCAACTGCCCTCTGCCTGAGCAGGAAGCCTGCGGCACTTCGGACCAGCGTTCTGCGCGGAACGGAGGGATAAACATTGCAACGCGAAGCGGCGGTCCTTTCGAGTACATCGAGGACGGTAAAAGTGGAATGTTAGTCGGCCCATATGAAAGTGACATGGATTTTTACCATAGAGCACCCAAAGACATTCTGGACAAGCTAAAGCAGCTCTCTGATATGTATTACAATCAAAACGATGGCAACAGCGCGTGGCTGGATATGAAACTAAAGTCATATCTTGCAAGCTCAAAAGTTACGGCTGCCGCAATGGAGCAAAGGTATGCCGACCTGTATGCCCGGACGCTTCACATAAGAAAAAGTATCGTTAACAGAATTAGCGGCAGGGGACAATATAAAACAATGTATATCAGGAAGCACCCTGAGCTTGTTTTACAAACGCATGAAGCAGCACTTGATTTTATCTATCGTGACTCACTCTTAAACAATTGGAAGGCTTCGCCATCTTTTGACCAAACACAGGACGATAGAGTCTATAAGTCGATAAGAGATGTAATGGTCTCGCTTCCTGATCTGTGCATTGAAAGGGAAAGATTAGAGCTGTTCAGAGAAATTATGAAGATATATTTTAGATTCTTAAAAAATGACATTCTTCCTAATTTGGTCGGCTATGGTTCAATGCCGCGATACAATAGTACAGATGCGTCTTTGCTGCTGTTCCAGGCGATTAGTAACTATCTTGAACATACAAAGGATTATGATTTCCCGAATACAGAGAACCTTCGCACACTGCCGCAGGTTGTTATAAAATAGTTGAAGGGATTATATTTATTGAGCCGGCCAAAAAACTGCGTCTCC
>CAYSHS010000321.1:0-4311 GCA_964430845.1 uncultured Pirellulales bacterium
TTCAGACAATAGTAATATTAAATTTTAAGGATTAAATAATGCCGGAGTTTGGAAATCCTTTTTCGGGTATGAAAGCTGATCGTAAGCTTACAAAAGAAGAATTGATTCGAGCAATACGTTTTTTGGTCGCGGCTGAGTACGAAGCTGTCCAGCTTTATATGCAGTTGTCTGAATCGACAGACGACAAGCTGGCAAAAGATGTTCTCGTTGATATCGCCGACGAGGAACGTGTACATGCAGGTGAATTTCTAAGACTGCTTCATATCCTGGCTCCAGATGAGGAAAAATTCTATAAGGAAGGTGCCGAAGAAGTGGACGAGATGAAAGAAAAACTTGTAATGTAATAAAACATGAGTAAAAATATAGCTGCGATAATTTGTGCCGCCGGCTCGGGAATCAGGTTCGGCGGAAAAAGAAAGAAGCCTTTTGTCGATGTAGCGGGCAGAGCGGCTTTTCTGCGAAGCGTCGAGCTTTTTTCAAACAGAAGCGATGTAAAACAAATTCTCCTTGCAATACCGGAAGATGAGCAGGAGCTTGTAAATGTAAAATGGGGAGCGAACCTGAAATTCTTCAATGTCACTATATACATTGGAGGCTCGGAACGTTTCGAGACAGTTCGTAAGGGACTCGACCTTGTTAAAGACGATATAGATTTGGTAGCGGTTCATGATGCCTGTCGGTGTTGTGTCACTGAAGAGATAATCGATTCATGTATAGACGCCGCAATTGCATCTGGTGCCGCAATCCCTGCCTGTCCTGTCACTGCGACTATCAAGAAGGTCAATGAAGAAGACCAGATGATATTTGGAACTCTCGACAGAACAGGTTTGTATGAAGCACAAACTCCGCAGGTTTTCGCTGTCAAAATGCTCAAAAAAGCATATGAAAATCTAAAAAATCTTGGCGATATGCCAATTAGCGACGATGCACAGCTTGTCGAAGCGATGGGATTAAAAGTCTCGATTGTAAAAACAGATTCATCAAATCTCAAAATCACCACACAAAGCGATATAGCGATAGCCGAAGCAATTTTAAAAACGCGCCCCAAAAAGCAGCCCGAAGGCCCCGCCGGCCCATTCTTCGAAGCCCAATGGTAATGCTTAACAAGTAATAATATGATGAAGGTTATTTATAAAATAATATATCCGAATGGTAAAATATATGTTGGTCAAGATTTAACAGACAATATTAATTATTTTGGTAGTGCAAATCACGAGCTAATAGCCAATGATTTTACAAGAGAACAAAGACGAAATTTTACAATTCGAAAAGAAATTCTATGGGAGTCAGAATCTGCTTCTAATTCAGAGGTTACTAAGAAAGAAATTGAGTTTATTAGAAAATTAAGATCAAATGATCCCGATATTGGTTATAATCAGTGGCCAAAATTGAAAACAAGAAAATGATTTTTATAAGCAAGATGTCTAAAATATGTAGATAAAAAACTGTTTTTGACTTTATGTGATATGAAATATATTATTGAATTAAAACCGAGAGCGGAAAAAGACTTGAAGAATCTTCAGCCTGATGATATTCGTCGAATTGTTGAGAAATTGAAGCTATTATCAGAAGATTTACAGGGCGATGTTAAAAAACTTACAAATTTTTCGTTTGAATATAGATTAAGAGTCGGGAACTGGAGAATATTATTTGAGGTTGAAAAAGACAGAGTAATAGTGTATCGTATTCTTCATAGACGTGAATCTTATAGATAAGGTGTTATTATGACAATACATCCGCAAATTATTGAAAAAGAAGGTAAAAAGGAATTCGTTATTATTCCTTATGAGGAGTTTCTATTGATTCAGGAAGCACTGGATGATTTAGATGACCTCAAAGAGCTAAGAGAGGAAAAGGAAAGCTCCAAGGAAGAGCCTTCAAGAAAATTAGATGATGTGATAAAAGATTTAAAAATTTAAGATAAAAGCTGAAATTACTAATTGGTAAGTTCATCATAATCATCATCTGTATTGGATGGATTTGGATGCCTATTTAACGACTGAAATTCTTGAAAATCCTCAAAAGTATCCTATGAAATATAAAAGTTCAAACTTGGAATTATATTGACATATCAAGAAAAAAAGGTATATTTAATTCATAAAAGCTCGTGGGGTGTATGACTTCTAATAACCTGATAAGAGGTTGATTTTATATCCGGCTTAACAAAATATCGAAATCAAATCTTACAATTTTTTAATCCTATCCAGAGATTAAGGTTTTTAAATATCGTATGTCATTTATTGGTTTTGAAAAAGGATACTTTTATGAAAAACAATATCTCGATATCTCAACATAAAAGGGCAATTATAAAGGAAAGATGGCAAGGCTTCTGTTTCTTTATTAGAAACATGCACCCTGTTCGTTTGGTAGCGATTGGTTATTTGTCCTATATTGTTATCGGATGGTTGTTGTTGTCATTACCGTTTAAAGAGGATTTGGCCGTTTAAAAATAAAATTATCAAAAAACAAGTACATTGTATAGCATGTTTTATATAATAATTTTATAGGTTGGAAAAATAATAAATCAGGAGATTGATTATGAATAAAGTAATTGAAACGATAATGAACAGAAGGTCGGTTCGGGATTACGATTCGAAACCGATTCCAAAAGAAATTCTTCAAACAATAGTAGACGCGGGGAACGCCGCTCCTTCAGGAATGAATGCGCAAAGCTGGAGATTTGTCGTAGTTCAGGACAAGGCATTCAAAAACAAGCTAATGTCACTTGCGATACCGAAATATAAAATGTGGATGGAAAAAGCTCCGAAGGCATTAACCGATTTACGAAAAGAGATACAATCTCTTAAAGAAAAGATTGCCAGGTTGGGAAAAAATTCCGGAAACTCTTCCAAGCCGCCTTAGAGTGACATTGTTAAGCCGAAAAAGGTTACACGCAAGTTTGTCAGCAAACGTAAACGAGGCGCTCAGCATGGATACAGGAAATTTACACGTCAGTCTTTCAATCCCGAAGAAGTTGACGAAACTATCGAATATGAGTTTAAGGCTAAAGATGCCAAAGGTCTCGAACCGCTGGATGAATGGTTTGTAATTCAGCAGATAGTATTGCCGAAGAAGATGTATAAGGTTATAGAACATAAAGCCAGAAAATATTTCGATCCTGTTACAGGCAAAATATATATAGCTCCTATAACAGTAACAATTTTACTGACGAGTGTTTCGCGAGAAAAATGCTTCAGATTAAAAATGGTTTTCTTCGCCAAATGCGGCAAACTCCCGGTCATAAACTTGCCAAAAACCTGGCCGGACGTTTTGAAGGCGAGAATGCTGAAAATTATTTCAGGTTTCTGACTGATCCTGGAATCGAGCTGACCAATAACGGAACTGAACGAGAGATTCGCCATACGGTCATTGACCACCGTATCACGCAGGGTACTCGCGGCCAGGCCGGGATGCGATGGTGCGAACGTATTTGGACTACCATTGCAACATGTAAAAAGCATAAAGGAAATGTTTTTGAGTTTATACATCAATCACTGCGTGCTCACCGGACAGAAAACCTTTATCCTGAAAATAAAGTGTAAGAATATATCATCATAAAATCTGTTTTTACGGATATGAAATTATAATTCAAGCAATGAGAGCATTTCTTCGTATTTCAGGTTTTTTATGACGTAGCTATTTAAAATCATTGTTAAAAAGTCGCATATTTTATTATTTTCTTGTGAGAATGAGACAGCTCGCTCTCCCCCAATAATCCATAAGGCATATCGGTTGTCTCCAATAATAAGCGGCCCAGATACAGGATCATCAATGGCTGCAATTCTAAATCGACGGGCACTTTTTTTTTCAATATCTTTGAGGGATTCTATTTTTTTCTTTACCCTATCAATATAGTCAGTATTTTCGGTTAGTTGTTCATCAATAAGCTCCTGCCTGGTTGCCGCGGACGAAAAAAGATAAAGAAATTCCTTGTTGGGGTCGTTATGAAATAGATTAATCCAATTTTCTAAAGTATCTACAAACTTTTTTTCATAGGAATATTTTACAGATTCTTCTTCCAAATAATCTCGTGCGCCGAGTATGATTGAAGGAGTTTTTTGATAAAGATATAAGCGACTTTGTGTGAAATTTATTATGTGTGTGCCCAATTCATACATTTCATTTCTGGCCATAGTGTAGATTGGTTGTTTAAATAATTTTGCGATTTCAGCAGTAATGCTTTCTTGGGCAGCAGTTTTTAATTCATTAATTTTTCTATATTCCTTATAGGTCAAACGCAGTCGAGTTGAACTCGCAGGAGCTGATGTATGCTCTTTTATAAAAATATTAAGATCATCAGAACGCTTTTCA
>CAYSHS010000322.1:0-4297 GCA_964430845.1 uncultured Pirellulales bacterium
GTTCAGCGATTTTCTTAAATAATATATGCCTTTTCTCATTTTTGCAAAACTCATGGTATATATTTGAATTTTATTTGTCAGCCAGGCTCAATACCATTTGTTCCATAGCAACTGGTGCTTGAGTGCGGCCTGTTTTTATTGCGTAGTCTGTTTCTGCCAGGTGCTGTAAATATTTGCCGATTTGTTTGAGGGGGATTTGCCTGAGCTGGTCGAAGAATTTGTCCCTGTTGCTCCATATCTGAAGCTTTTTTATAATCTGGCCAGTGTTATCGCCTTTTCCAAGAAGGACTTTGGCATTAAACATTCTGCGAAAATGAAACGCGAAAGCGCCTACGACTGTATATTCGGATGATTTATCCTCTGCGAACATTCCTCTCAATCTCTCTATTGCCTCCGGTGTATTGCCTGCAATAATCGAATCAATCACAGAAAAGGCATTAAACAGCCGGTTATGGCCAATCAGAGATTCTATATGTTTTTCGGAAATAGTTTTGTCTTGATCTGCAAATAAGGCGAGCTTATCAATTTCGCTGTATAACCTTGCAAGCTCGTCTCCTGTTATTTCGATTAAAAGCTCGGCAGCATTCCGGCTGAGCTTTTTACTGAACGCATCATTTGCATACGCCGCTAATTGTTGTGGAAGCTGTCCCCGTTTAGGTGGCTCAACGCTGATTAATTCGCCTATACTTTGGAGCTTTTTAGCCAGCCTCGTATTTGTTTTCCAGCTCCTTACAGTCAGTACCAGCCTACCCGTGGTGCATGGATTATCGAAGTATGCTTCGAGCAGTTCGCGGTTTTTCGTAATGAAATCATCCGCCTGTTTTACAGCGACTACACGTTTATCGGTAAGAAAAGGTGCCGTTCGCAATTCGTCAAGAATTTCGGTGACAGAAGTGGAATCGGGATCAGCAGAAAAAAAACATGTCGCTTTTTGTGACGGGTCAATAAGTGTATCGAGAAGCTGCTCACATCGAGAGCTTACGAGAGAATCCTCTTTGCCAGTTATTACATAAACTAAGCTGTCCACAATATCAATTCACGATTCACTATTTGCCGCGTTTCTTGTTTGTTTTGTCATTCTGCCGGGAAGAATCATCTTCTGTCTCGCCGGATTTTTCCTTTTGGCTTTCTTCTTCGTACATAATCTTTTCAGCCGCGACAAGCTTGTCATCAGGCTTGAGCTTAATCAGGCGGACTCCCTGTGTATTTCTGCCAATCGAGCGAATCTGGTCAAGCCCGGTGCGAATAATAATGCCGTGAGCAGTAATCATCATCAGGTCATCTTTATTCTGCACGGTTTTGAGAGCTACGACTTTCCCGTTTCGGCTGCTTGTCTTGATGTTTTTAAGACCGACTCCGCCTCGACTCTGCGAGCGGTAATTTTCAAGACCTGTCCGTTTGCCGTAACCATTTTCACAGACTGTAAACAAAGCAGCTTTTTCCTCGACAATAACCATATCAACAAGAGCATCGCCTGAGCGCAGACTAATACCTTTTACGCCGCGAGAAGCTCTGCCCATCGAGCGTACCTGCTTTTCATCAAAGCGTATTGTCATGCCGTCCCGTGTTCCGAGAATGATATGGTCGGAGCCGGAAGTTAAAGCGACGCGAATCAACTCATCATTCGGGTCAAGATTTATAGCGATTACTCCGGTTGCGCGAGGATTACCATAGGCTGAAAGTTTGGTCTTTTTTACGATCCCGTTCCTGGTCGCCATAAGAAGCTGGCGCTGCTTGCTTTCATTGTCTGTTCCATCCTCGAAACTGCTGACATTAATTATCGAAGCAATCTGCTGGCTGCCAAGTGATAATAAATTAACAATGTTTCTGCCCATACTCTGCCTTGACAGGCTGGGTACGTCATAGACTTTGAGCCAGTAGCATTTGCCGCGATTTGTGAAGATAAGCAGGTAATCATGCGTGGAAGCGACGAAGAGATGCTTGATAAAGTCACCTTCTTTCGTGTCTGAGCCGATGATTCCCTGTCCTCCCCGGGCCTGTTTGCGGTATGTATCAATAGGCATACGTTTAACATAGCCTGTATGACTTACCGTAACGATGACTTCCTCTTCCGCAATCAAGTCCTCGATATCAAATTCTTCCGCCTGGGCGGTGATTTTCGTTCGCCTTGCGTCTCCGAATTTTTCCTTTATTTCAAAAATGTCCTCCCTGACGATATCCATAAGGATTTTTTCATCGGACAATATTTTCATATAACCTTCTATCTGCTCTGTAAGCTCGGCGTATTCCTTTGCGAGCTTTTCCATTTCAAGTCCTGTAAGCCTTTGAAGCTGCATCGTTAAAATTGCATCCGCCTGCGGGCCGGTAAGATAATGCCTGCCTTTGCTTTTTTCTTTTACGAAAGCTTCCGGCAGAATTTTCTTCAGTGTTGCCAGTTCTGCCAGATGGAGAGGCTTGTTCATCAGGTTCAGCTTGGCGGTCGGTGCATCGGGAGATTTCTTGATAAGCTCGATAATCTCATCGATGTCACTCACTGCCAGGATAAGTCCTTCGAGAATATGCGCCCTGTTACGACATCTTTTTAGCAGGAACCTGCTGCGCCTGCGAATCACATCCTTGCGATGGTTAATAAAGCAGTCGAGCATTTCCCGGATATTCAGGGTTTCAGGCCTGTTGTTGACAAGCGCGATGTTCGCGATGGCAAAAGTTGTCTGCAACTGGGTATAGCGATACAGTTTATTTAATACGATATCTGCATCAGCGTCTCTTTTCAAATCAACGACAATTCTCAGGCCGTGACGGTCGGATTCGTCCCGAACATCAGACACTTCCGACAGAGTGCCGTTCTGAACGCAATCGGCAATCTTCGATACGATTGTCGTTTTAACGACCATGTAGGGTATCTCTGTAACGACAATTCTGTCCCTGCCTTTTTTGGACTCCTCGACATCAATTTTGCCGCGAACTGTTAAATGACCGCGTCCGGTTGTGTAGGCGTCTATAATGCCTTTCCTGCCGCAGATAATTCCGCCTGTCGGGAAATCGGGACCGGGAAGGCATTTCATAATATCCTTAAATCCGCAGTTAGGATCATTTATAACTAAAAGCAGGGCATCGCAAACTTCATTAATATTATGCGGTGCGATATTCGTAGCCATTCCTACCGCGATACCAGTCGAGCCATTAACTAAAAGATTCGGAAATTTCGAGGGCAGCACAGTAGGCTCCGTGCGCGTTTCATCATAGTTAGGCACGAAATCGACTGTATCATACTTAATATCTTCGAGCATTTCAGTCGCCGCTGCGGTCATTCTCGCTTCGGTATATCTCATAGCGGCGGGGGGGTCGGAATCGATACTGCCGAAATTTCCCTGTGGATCGACCAGTGTATATCGCATGTTCCAATCCTGTCCCAGCCTGACTAATGTGCCGTAAGTTGCCTGGTCGCCGTGAGGGTGATAGTTTCCGCCTGTATCGCCGACGATTTTTGCACATTTTCGGTGCTTGCTTCGCGGCCCGAGGTTCAAATCGTTCATAGCGACAAGAATACGCCTTTGCGAGGGTTTCAGGCCGTCGCGAACGTCAGGCAAAGCACGCGATACGATTACGCTCATCGCGTAGTTCAAATACGAGTTTTTCAACTCATCGAGGATTCGCATATCCTCGAATTTTTCTTCAAATTTTTTAATTTCCTTCATAAATTTTGTTCCATCCTTAAAGCCAAATATTGCATCCGGATAGATTACACACATCACGCCTGAAAGTCAAGAAATAGAAGATAATTTGCTGGAATATAACTGTAAAAATCTATTTTTTATCGGGGAAAACTGTGATTTTCGATGTTTTGTAATTCTATTTGGTTATTTTAATTATATTTGCTTGGTCGGAGTCTTTAAGTATCCAGGTGTCCTTGTTTTTGCTCCACCATATCAGGGTTTCGGCTATTGTGGCTTTCTCTGACAGAGTTTTGTTTGTTGGTGATTCTGCCCCGCTCATCAGACGCATATCTTCACGAGTTTCCTTGGGCGCGTATGTACGAGTCAACCCGGCTGCGACAGGGATTAAGTTTTTATCTCCCTTTGCGATGGCATCTATCAGTAATGGAAGAGCGGCTACTCCGCCGCTAAGGATAGCTCCGCTATATATCTTTTTTCTTGCTTCTTCGTCCTTCGCGTTATCCATATAGGATTTCCATGCAGGGTAATATCTTTCAAATCGCTTTTTTGCATATTCATCTCTATGCTTCCACCAGTATTGCCAAACAACATTAGGTACCTTGGACAGATCCATATTTTCCAATTCAGGTATATCTTTGATGTCAGATTTTAAGGCTGAG
>CAYSHS010000323.1:0-4281 GCA_964430845.1 uncultured Pirellulales bacterium
ACATTACCAACCAAATTATACTTAAGGATGCCTTGCTCTTCATATCTTCATTTGATATGTTTACTTCCATCCAAGCATCGCTAAGTAATTGATACAATAGTACTTAAGAAATAAGCACTCCCCCAAAATTGGGAGATATTGGCATTGATGGTTGTATATTAGTTGTATGGATTTTGGGCCTAGAATGAAGCCATATTTATGGTTATTTATTCCGTTGCTCCATGCTTCTTAAGCAGTTCTACAATTTCAGTATGACTAGCACTCTGTGCCAAATCCAAAGGAGTTTTACCTGCGTTATTCTTGATATTCACTTCAGCGCCTTTAGTAAATAGTAGTTCTACCATATCCTTTCGACCACTTTTGGAAGCCACATGTAACGGAGTCATCCCAACATCGTTCTTGGTGTTCACTTCAGCGACTTTGGCAATGAGCAGTTCCCCTACGTTTCGGTGGCCTTTGCCTGCTGCACATTGGAGAGGTGTTTCACCTCCTTCATCCTTAGCATTAACATCAGCATCCTTCGATATAAGCAACCTGGTAAACTGCAATGCGCCAGAAGTAGCTGCCTGGTGTAGTGGTGTGCGCCCCTTGTCACTTCTGGCATTATATGATATTCATTCGCCATGCCGAACGTTGATGCAGCACACAGCTAAGAGTAATAACCATTACTTGCCAGTAATTTGGAAAAATCCATTTAGTAAACATAGGCTCTCCTTTGCCGATATGTACTTGTTAGCGTTCAATAAACACATCGGAAAGTTGAGCCGTTTTTATTTACAGTTTCAGTTGTTAAAGAGCTGAGCAATTATTAATTTTCTTGGAAAGTACAGTTTTAGATAAAAGTTATTTAATAAATTATGCTTTTTAATTTATTCTGTTAACTTGATAAGATATATTCACTAACATTATTTAAAAGCCTCGATTTCTTCTGTGTCAGAATTTCATTACATCTAGAGTTGAGATTATCCATTACATTCATAAAGTTTATGTAGGAATCGTAAGGTGAATCATAAGGGTTAAAGTATTTATGTACATCACCGTCAGCAAACCATTTGGTACACATATAATAAAAATGATCCGAAGTCTGCAGCTTTCGCCAATCTCTGATAATACATTCATTTAAAGTACTTTTCACCTTCGCTTCAAGTCTATACAACTCAGAGACAGAGTTCTGCTGCATTGGATTACCCAACCAGGCAGAAAGATCTCTTTCAATATCAGCCCAACTGATTGTGTAAGGGACATCAACTATGTCAACAGCGTCATAAGCTGCGACAACTTCGGAGGGAGTCTTGAAGTTATTATCCGGGTGTTTAAGGATTTCACCAGGCAGGTGTCTTAAAAAATTAAATATCCCAGTGTCTTCCCACTGATGCTCGCCAAAGGTTTCATAGTCCATAAAAAGATTTGTAGTAAAACCACACCCATTAATAGAATTGATCCACCCCGCAAATTTATGGGGATTTAATGGCCAATGATTCCATCCTCGGTTGGAGAATCTGAAAGCGATATCATCACTAAGGCGATAGTTTTTGAGCAGAAGCTTCATATGTTTACATTTCGGGGGACTGTATACAAAATTTGGACTTCTATAGCCAAGAATGCGATCCGCTCCTTCGACCAATATTGCATCAAAACCACCAATATCCTCAATCAGTTTAGCCAGTTGATTATTGTAAATAAGCTCAGTATTACGGAATACTCTCGGTGTCTGATGAAAAAAACTTTGAATGGTTCTTTTATGAGCTTCGACCTGCTCAATAAATTCTTCATGTGAATAAAGAGAGCTTAGACTATGGTAATAAGTTTCTCCCATAAACTCCACACATCCTGTTTCGGAAAGCTCCTGAAAACTTTGTAAAACTTTAGGAGCATATAACTGAAGTTGTTCGAGCAAACAGCCGGTTATACTGTACGATATCCTGAATCTGCCGTTGTATTTTTTTATTAATTCCAGCATTAATTGATTTGCTGGCAGATAACATTTATGTGCAACTTTTCTGCAAATCTGAGCATTTTTAGCGTCGTCAAAATAGTCGCTGCCGGTATCGAAAATAGTATAGTTTCGCAGTCTGTAAGGCTGATGTACCTGAAAATAAAAACAAACCGCTGCCATTATAGAAGTCTCCTTGCTAAATCCTGACTGGGCTATAAGCCAGTACTTTCTTATAAATATTATTTACCTTTGCCGCTGAATCTTCCCAGCGAAATTTTCCTATCTCAATACTGCTATTTTCCCGAAGTGTTCTGCTTAATGGTGAGTGTTTTAATACAGCTATAATCTTATTTGCCATCTGGTTTATATCCCAAAAATCCACCTTAAGCGCATGTTTCAATGTTTCAGCGATACCGCTTTGTTTGCTTATTAAGACGGGTACACCATGTCTGATTGCTTCAAGCGGTGCGATACCAAAAGGTTCGGAAACAGAAGGCATTACATACAAATCAGCCATTTTGTAGGCACTATCCACATCTGCTCCACGTAAAAACCGGGTAAATAAAACCTTATGACCAATACCAAGCCAGGCTGCATATTCAATCATCCGGTGGGTCATATCTCCATCACCGGCCATTATAAATTTGACACCATTGACTTTATCCAGAACCTTTTTAGCGGCAGCAATGAAATATTCCGGGCCTTTTTGCATTGTAATCCGGCCAAGAAATAAAACGATTTTGTCGGATTTATTTTGCAATCCTTGAACAGGTATACTGTTATTACCCTCCACTCCATTGTAAACTACTTCCACTTTATCAGGTGAAATACCATATCGGCTGGTTATAATATTTTTAGTATAATTGCTGACAGCTATTATTTTTTCAGCAGCATGCACGCCTTGACGTTCGATATCATAAATTGTCTGGTTTATATGCTCTCCGCTTCGGTCAAATTCTGTTGAATGGACATGTACAACTAACGGCTTGCCACTTAGGTGAGCAACTTCAATCCCTGCTGGATATGTCATCCAGTCGTGGGCGTGAATAACATCAAAATCCTCGATAGAAGCTATTTCTGCGGCTTTTCGGGCATAACGATGAACCTGTTCATATATATTGCGACTGTATATTTGAGTATGTTCAGAATGACTATTGTGCCAGGAAGAAAGATTGTTTTTTCTTTTACCTTCAGAACCGTCATATACTGTTGAAGGAACATATGGTTTTAATGACGAAACAATTGTTTTGAAATGAACATTTTGAAAATCATTCGACTCTTCGGTTTTAATATACCCTTCAGTGCTTAACATTTTGACATGGCTGCTTTGGCTGGATTGGCTCGCCCTTGGCAGAACAAAGAGTATCTCTGTGCCTAGCTTGCTCATCGCCTTTGTAAGACCGTAGCAAGCGGTGCCTAAACCACCACTGATATAGGGAGGAAATTCCCAACCTAACATAAATACCTTCACAGCGATTCTCCTTACACCACAACATTTTCAAACAATACAGACATTTGGTTTATATAAGACTGCCACCACTGGCCATCGCAATCTGCTTTAGCACATTCAAACCATACATATGTAATTGAGCCTTCATTGCATCTTTCAGCTTCTTTCATCGGATTGCCACATTGAGGGCAGCGTCGATCGTTTGTGACTTTGAACAGACTTATCTTTACCAGACTCGTTTCTGTATTATTCATAATGTTCTCCCTGAACTTTGTGTTTTAATCACAACCTTCTTGAATCCTGCCTGCCAAAAGGCCACTGAGTTCTTCTTTTGATAGATTCTTAAGCAATCTTTTACTGATATAAATATGACCTTTAAGTATTTTGCGAATAGCATTGACAATCTCTTCGGATATCTCATCTTTTGTAATATACCCTCTTGCCCCTACTTCTATAGCCTGCTTTACATATTGAGATTTATCACTCATAGAAAAGACAAGAGCAATGATGTTTGGACATATGGCTTTTATTTTTTTAATTAACTGCACTCCAGTTGTGTGGTCAAGTAGCATATCCACAAGAGCCAGATCAATTTTTTGCTTTTTTACCGCTTTAACAGCCTCTCCAACACTTCCGGCTTCGGCACACACCAGAAGATCAACCTGCCGATTAATAATCTGTGTTAATCCCTCACGTATGACAGGGTGATCGTCCACAATAAGAATTCTTGTTTTCTCATTTGTTTCAGATTCTGGCTTCTCTTTTTTCTTATTCACGAAATTTTACTCTTTTCTTTGCATTTATAAGTCAGCCATCCTTGAATAGTTATTTATTCACCAGCCTCAAGGTCCAGCTTAAGTGCCATAAATTTAAGCATATCTTTTAAACTGATCAC
>CAYSHS010000324.1:0-4243 GCA_964430845.1 uncultured Pirellulales bacterium
CCGTCTCACTCCAATAACTACTCCGACTCTCGGACGAGGCAAAACTCTCGAAGTTCTCAGGGCGCTCGAGGAAGCAAAAACATTCGATGGAGCTTCCGATTTCAATAAAGCTGTAAAAACGCTCAGGCAATGGCACCCTCGCAGGGGAATGGTGATACCTGTCTCGGATTTCTTTTTCCCGAACGGCTACCATGAAGCGCTAAAGTTCCTGCAATGGAGCAAGCACGAGGTATTCTGCATTCAAACACAGGACCCTGCTGAGAGACAATGCCTTCTTAAAGGCGACATCGAACTGGAATGTGTCGAAACTGCACAACGAAGAAAGATAACGATTACATCGGGTATTGCATCAGCTTATGAGAATGCGGTACAGGACTGGAATAATCAGCTTGAAAAATTCTGTGCGCGGCAGGGAATCGGCCTGGTCTCGACTACTTCCGAGATTCCTTTTGACGAAGTGATACAAAAAATTCTGCGAAGAGGAGGGCTTGTCGCTTGAGCTTTTTATACCCGTTTTATTTCTGGGCAATGCTGGGACTGGTTCCGTTGGTGGCAATCTATTTTCTAAAAGTCCGTCCACGAAGAAAACCTACCTCGGCTTTTTTCCTTTGGGAAAAATTGTTCGACCAGAAACGCTCTACAAGCCTGTTTCAAAAATTACGCGATTTGCTGAGCCTTTTGCTGATGCTTCTTGCATTTATAGCGATAGTTTTAGCTTTGACTGCTCCGGTCTTTAACAATGATCAGCATAAAGACTTGTTTATAATTATCGATAATAGCGCTTCGATGAGTGCGAAAGACAAAAATGGAACCCGCCTCGATGAAGCGAAATCATTAGCGAAAGGCATAATTCGCAGCCTGAATCATAATCAGCGTGCAGCGCTGGCTTCGATGTCACTCGACGTAAGATACATGAGTCATTTTACGACAAGTCCCAGGACTTTAATCGACGCTGTTGCGCAGATTGAGCCTACAGATTGTCCTTTTCGGATACATGCACTGGATTCACTGCTCACTGCTCGTAACTCGGCAAACAACGCTCAAGTAACAGACCACGAGAAGCAAAACACGAGTGACAATTACAGAATCCTTCTCATAAGTGACGGCTGCGGCATCAATGGAAACGTGCCTGATTCTATCGAGCTTTTTAAGATAGGCGCGAAGAAGGACAATATCGGCCTTATTACCTGCGACCTCAAACGAATCGAGGGTACCAGTAACCAGCTTGAGTTATATTTTCAAATTGCTTCTTCTGCCAAAGAGACCATTCAGACGGATTTGCTCGTACAGTTCGGTACTAATCACCTTACGCAAAAGCTTATTCCAATAGAAATTCAGCCCGGCATAAATAAATCCGAGCAATATATAATTGCCAATGCACAGCCCGGCTTATGGACTGTTCAGATAGATTATGATGATGCTCTTGATAAAGACAATATCGCCTGCCTAATAGTTCCGCCAAAGCATCCGATTAGTGTTGCGGTGGATTCCAACGATGCGTATTTTCTTCAGCACAGCGTTCTTGCATTTTCACAAACAAGCGGCGATTTGGTTTTAACCGAATCGCAGCCTGATATAATTTTGTCTAAGGGTTCTCCTTCAGTGCAGGGAGGTTCTATTGTTTTCGACCCTGAGCCTTCGGAAGGCTGGTGGGGACAAATCGGTGAGCCGCTAAGCAATGTTCTGCCGCATGTCGTTATAAAAGACCATCCCCTGCTCGAGCATTGTGAGATTGAAGCGATTCCGTTTATCGGTGCAAGAGAGGTGAATCTGCCTGATGATAGTCTCGTGCTCGTGGAAAACATTGACCATGTACCCTTAATATATAGAGTTCGTGACGGCCAAAAAAGTGCAGTTATCATTAATATGAATCTCAGGGATTCTGATTTTTATTACAGCGCATGGTTCCCTGTAATAATTTATAACGCCGCGAGAAATCTTATGGGCAGGTCAGAGCAGTTTGCCTCGACCTATCCGACCGGAGCTGCTGTTCTAATGCCTGATGTGAAAGATGGTGACCAGCTTCTTGTTACCCATGAAACAGCAAACATACCAAACGTGGAAAGCGATAAACCCGGAGTTGCTGTAAATGAGACGCAATTCACTGTTCGTGATTTGGGCTGCTATACTTTTTCCAGCTCGACAGGTCAGTGGCAGATTGGGACGGGATTATTTAACAAATCCCAGACTTTAATCAATAATGATATTTCCGATACGTCTGAGCCGATAAATCGCGGTGCTTCTCCAAGCGTAATGTTGAGCACTTTGGCATTGCTTGTTCTTGTAACCGAAGGCATGCTCTATCAGCGTCGAAAAGTGGGTTAGTTTATGTATCTTGTAAGTCTGAAACCGTTATTATGGCTTTTATTGCTGATACCAGTCCTGGTCAGTTTCAGGTACAGTCTCGTGGACAGGCCGTTAAAATATCGGGTTTCCGCTTTTATTTTAAGAATTTTGTCTGTTTTTTTGATTATTCTTGCTTTGTCACGTCCGTTTGTTACCCGGAAGGTCGATGGGCTGCATGTTGTTTTCCTGATAGATGTTTCCGAATCCATCGACCTGCAATCTGCCCGCGATGCAGTGGACAAAGTCAAGAATAGCATCGAAAAACTTAGCTGGTCAGATTCGTGGGATATATTCCTCGTTGCTGATGGAGTCAGGCCGTGTGATTCTGCTGAGCAGGCTTGTCAGTTGCTCGATGAGTGGCTTGAGAATATTCCCGACGACCAGTTCAGAAGAGCGAGTAAGCTCTCGCAGGCTTTGCTTTCCACGAGAATGTGTTTTCCCGCCGACAAAGCCAGGCGGGTAGTTCTTTTTTCCGATGGATGTGAAACAAACGATAAAATAACAGAAGCGATGGATATTCTCACAAAAGAGAATATCGACGTTCGTTTTCAAAAGCTCGAAGGCTTGAAAGAAAAAGAGGTATGCGTGAGCTATCTGAAAACGAATACTCCCGATGCATTCGAGGGAGAGAAAATTCGTTTTTATACAGAGGTAATTACAAACGCGCAGATTCCTGCGAAAATCAGGCTCCTTCATCAGGCTGTCGTAGTTCAGCAGTTTGAGGCAGAGCTTGATCCCAATAAAGATAATACGTTTGTTTTTGACGCGGAAATGACTACTCCCGGCGCAACTCACTGGACTATCGAAGTTGCCGCACAGGATGACTATTTCCCGATAAATAACCAGGCAAGCTGTACTGTAAATATAGGCGGCAAACCGAGAGTGCTGATTCTGCATGAAAAAACCAGGCAGATGAGACCTTTTGTAAAGGCGCTGGCAGAGCAGGGCATTGTAGCCGAAACAAGAGATAATCACGGTGTGCCGGAACAGCTCGAAGATCTGCTCGCCTTCGATGCAATAATTCTTGCAAATGTCCCGGCCACCGATATGAAACCGGCCCAGATGGAAATGATTAAGCAATACGTTACGGATTTCGGAGGCGGTCTGCTTATGCTCGGTTCCGACAATAGTTATGGACTTGGAGGCTATTTCAAGACCCCCATCGAAGAAGTATTGCCGTTGACAAGCAGATATGAAAAAGAAAAGGAGCAGCCTTCGGTAGCTATGGTGCTGGTCATTGACAAATCGGGCAGTATGAATGGCGTTCCCATAGACCTTGCAAGGCAGGCCGCGAAGGCTACTGTTGAATTGCTGGGCAGGCAGGACCAGATTGGAGTCGTGGGTTTTGACGGCCAGGCTTATGTCGTCAGTGAAATGCGAAGCGTAACAGAAGCTGAATTTATCAAATCATCTATCGACTCGCTTGCAGCAGGAGGGGGAACAAACATGTATCCGGGGATGAGCACTGCTTTCCAGATGCTGGATATGGCAAGCGCCAAAATAAAACATGTTATTATACTCACTGATGGTCGGAGCCAGCAGGCCGACTTTCAGGGACTTGCCTCGGAAATGGCAAACGCAGGAATTACGCTTTCCACTGTGGCGCTGGGTGACGCTGATAAACAGCTTCTTGCGTCAATAGCTGAAATCGGACGCGGCAGGTATTACGAGACTACTGATCCCAGCTCAATTCCGCATATATTTACAAAGGAAACTGTTGAAACCTCCCGTACTGCAGTTAAGGAAGATATTTTTACTATCGTACAAACTGGCGACCATCCTATGCTCAATGGTATAGACGAAGCAGAGATGCCTGTTTTGCTCGGATATGTTACGACCCGTATAAAACCTGCGACACAGCTTCTTTATGCTCTCGATACAGGCGACCCTCTGCTTG
>CAYSHS010000325.1:0-4242 GCA_964430845.1 uncultured Pirellulales bacterium
GAAGAATTATCCACGGGTTTTAATCTTCTTGATCCCGACCAGAATAATAATCTTATTCCCGATGGCGTCGAATTTGCTCAGCAATGTACCGCTGCAATCAATTCCCTGCCTGAAGTCGATTCAAACGAACCGCATACAATCTATAAAGAAAGTTTTATGATGTTCGGATTGGAACGTTGCGATATTTGCGGAGAAAACGTCAACATGGGCTTCTTGCGGATTACAAATGTTACACTTGGATTGTCTATCGAAGTTCCTGTAATAACTTTGCATTACATGGAACATGGCTCATTTAGTTACGCGGGTGATGTTCATGGAAAAGGCAGAATCGACGTTGCCCTTTTGAAAAAGATTCTTGAAATGCCTCAGCAATGCGGCGACCTGGGAACTATATTCTCGCCTGCTGATGTAAACCAGGATTGCATAGTCGATATAAGCGATTTGAGTGACTTTATCACAATGTGGCTTGAAGAAATCAAAAATGATTCGGATTAATTAAATGAGCGAGCAACATCATTGCGATATTGATATATCCGGAATTGAGGATTCCCTGGCAGCTCTGAAACAAATCGATTTTGAATTGGCGTACCTTGCATTGCTTACACGCAAAGGCTTAAAACCTTTGAGCAGATGGGAAAAACCTCTTGAAAATAAAGAGCTGGAACTGCTTGATGTAATGAATTTGCTTACAAAACGAATCGCACGGATAGTCAAAACCGGTCGTGAAGTTCACGAAAATATTTTCAGCCTTTCCTCTGCTTATCTCGAATTGTACGCAAAAAGATTTGAAAACAAACCGGTAGAAAAATCTCCTGAAACACAACGATTCGAGGGTTTCCTGTTTGGCTATCCTCCCTGCTGTATCGAGCAGTACATTCTCAAACCTTACGCCGTAAATAATCTCGATGAAAAAGACCAAAAAATCCTGTTCCACTGGGCATGTAACAACTGCAAAATCACACCTTTTCTGTTGGATTCCCACAAAAAGATATTTGATTTGCTTGAAAATCTTTAAATTTTTCAATTTTTTGTAAAATTTGTGTAACAAATCCTGTATCTTTACGTCTATTAGAAAGAAATGTATGATAGTGTTTAGAAATGAGGGGTATGAGGCTATATGAAAACATGTTTGTCTGAAAAAGCATTTCAGGCTCTTCTTGACGGCTCTGCCCAGGCTGAGCAGATTACAAGATGGAAGCGACATCTGAGAGAATGTGATTCCTGCGCAGCTCACTTTATCCGGCTTCAAACAAATGGCAATAACCACACAAAGCAAAATGTGGAAGAAATAAAGAACACGAGCTATTTAAATCCCCATCAAATGAACGGTCGTCTCGAACCCAATGTTCAAATAGGTGATTTTATCATCGAGAAGCGGCTTGGCTCAGGTGGTATGGGAACAGTTTATCAGGCCCGCCAAAAGTCTTTGAACCGCAAGGTAGCTCTTAAGGTCATGTCGGCAGGTCTGCTCGCTACAGGTGAATCTATCGAGCGATTTCACCGTGAGGCGCGAGCCGCGGCTAAACTGCATCATACTAATATCGTAGCTATTTACGCGGAAGGACAGGAAGGCCAGACGTGTTATTTCGCAATGGAATTAATCGAAGGCAAGACCCTCGAACAAATTATAAATGACCTGAAAATAAATCGCGATGACAAGATTAAAACAGTCCTGTCAAGCAGGTTTTTCGTCTCCGATTCCAGTGCCGATTCTGTTAGTCCCGAAAGCTCTTCCGAAACAGGAAAGTCACCTGGGAAGACCGAGTCTTCTCAGGAACATTTCGACTCGATTGCCAGGCTTGTAGCAGATGTCGCGGATGCTCTCGCCTATGCTCACAAAAATGGAATTATACATCGTGACATCAAGCCGTCGAATTTAATTCTCGGAACCAATGGACGGATAAGCTTAATGGATTTCGGGCTGGCGCGTATGCTCGAAGAACCGAGCGTGACTATCACCGGCTCATTCATGGGAACTCCCCGCTATATGAGTCCCGAGCAGGTCAAAGGCTCGAAACACAAGGTTGACTATCGTACTGATATTTACTCTCTTGGAGTGACATTATATGAATTGCTGACGCTTGAAACTCCTTTTCCCGGTGAGACACGTGAGCAGGTTGTTACACAAATTCTCAGCGAAGACCTGGTTAGGCCGAGGAAAATCGACCATCGAATTCCGCGGGATTTGGAGACTATCTGCAGTAAAGCGATGGAGAAAGACCCACAGGAACGTTATCAAAATGCCGGTCAGATGGCTGAGGATTTAAGCAGATATGTGAATCGCTATGCAATTACCGCAAAAAGAGCAGGACCTGTCGAGAGGGCTGTTAAATTCGTCCGCAGGCACAAAGTATTATCCGGTCTTGCAGCAGCAATAATTATAATGTCGGCTATTGTAGTTTTGACGGGATGGAAATATTTTACATTCCAATGGGTGCAAAAAACCGCAATACCTGAAATCAGGCGTCTTGTTGATGAAGGATTATACCTCGAAGCATTTCCAATCGCCAAAAAAGCCCAATTTTTTGCACCGCATGATTCGAGGCTTGTCTCTTTGCTGTCGGAATTTACAAAACTTGTATCAATCAGTACTATTCCTTCCAATGCGGAGATTTATTGTAAACCTTACAGCTTGCCAAATGAAAGTTGGACAAAGCTTGGTAAATCTCCGGTAGAAAATGTCAGGATGGTGCAAGGGCTTTATCGCTGGCGCATAGTCAAAAAGGGTTATACAACCCTTGAATTTCGGGACTCTGCGCATGATATGAAGAATTTTATACTCGAGAAAGTCAATAAAACTCCACCGGGCATGGTTAGGGTCGAAGGCGGCTCTTATACACTTGCTCTTACAGGGCTGAGTCAGTTCTCAGTTGATATGCCCGATTATTATCTTGACCGTTTTGAGGTAACGAATAAACAATTCCAGCAATTTGTGACAGCAGGTGGTTATCTAGATGAGAAATTCTGGAAACAGAAATTTATCAGGGATGGTCATGCAATTTCATGGGCTGACGCGGTAAAAGAATTTCGAGACAGCACGAATAAGCCGGGTCCGGCAAAGTGGATAAATGGTCACTATCCGAAAGGTCAGGGAGATTATCCTGTCGGTGGTATATCATGGTACGAAGCGGCCGCTTACGCAGAATTTGTCGGCAGGCAGCTACCGACTATATACCATTGGAGCAACGCTGGTGTTACCTTGGGAACGTATGCAGGCACTATTTTGCCATTCAGCAATTTTGACGGCAATAGCATAGCACCAATCAATCAATATGCAAGTCTTGGCAATTACGGCACATATGATATGCCCGGTAATGTCAGGGAGTGGTGCTGGAACGAAGCAGAAAATAATACAAGATATATTTTAGGTGGTGCGTTTAATGACCCTGTATATAAGTTCGCGGGTTCAATAAAATTTGATCCTTTCGACCGCTCTGCGGAAAACGGATTTCGCTGTATGAAACTATTGCCGAACAGCACTGTCCCCGCAAGTGCTTATGCGCCTGTCATAACGCAGGTAAGAGATTATTCCAAAGAAAGGCCAATCTCCGATGAGGAATTCCTTATTTATAAAAAAACGCTTTATTCCTATGACAAAAGTGACTTAAATCCCGTTATAATAACCAGGGACGACACACCCGATGAATGGATACATGAGACTATCAGCTTTGATACGACATATAATAACGAGCGAATGAACCTGCATCTTTATTTGCCCAAAAATACTCAGCCTCCCTACCAGGTGGTTTTTTATTTCCCGGGAAGCTCGGCTCTTTTCCTTCGTGACTTTAACGGTCAGGGGCTTCCAGAATTTATAGTTAGAGGCGGTCGGGCAATTGCCTATCCCATATATAAAGGAACTTACGAACGTACTACAGGTTTACCTACCAATCGACCGGATATTTCGATGACATACAGCAATCATGTTATCTGGTGGTCAAAAGATTTAAGCAGGTCTATCGATTATTTAGAGCAGCGCAATGATATCGATACAAAAAAAATAGGATTCTACGGTCTAAGCTGGGGTGCTGTTCTCGGAGCCATTTTCCCGGCTGTCGAAGAACGAATTAACACATGTGTACTTATCGGAGCAGGTTTCTATTTCGAAAGGTCTCGTCCCGAAGCTGACCAGATAAATTTTGCGCCGCGTGTCAGGATTCCTGTCCTTATGCTTAATGGCGAATATGACAATGCTTTTCCTGTTAATACATCACAGAATCCGATGTTTAACTTATTGGGAAC
>CAYSHS010000326.1:0-4237 GCA_964430845.1 uncultured Pirellulales bacterium
GAGACGAATACGAATATTCTTATCGTTTAGTCTGGAAATCAGCTTTGACACAGTCCATGCCTCCGAGGGGCCGAATGTTCCCAAGGCGTCGGCTGCCCGGACTTGCGCCATAAATAAATTATCATTTCCCTCGAAGTCTTTTCCCTCAAACAGGTTAAAAAGAACATTACATGCTTCTTTTCGTTCTTGCTGGTCGGAGCTTATTGATAAAATCGCATTCGCCGCTGTTGCACGAACTTCAGGATCGGAATCTGTGAAGGCTTTCTTTAAAGAACCTGTTACGATATTTGCCTTTGTGCCAAGCTGCCCAAGAGCAGATGCTGCGCTTAAACGGATTCTTGAGTTTTGATTATCCATAGTGTCAATTAGGCTTTGAAGATTCTTCCCTGTGTTATGGTTATATTTGATAAGCAAATACAAAGCATCAGGCTGGTCTGTCCATTGATTGGGTATATAAGGCAATTCCGCAATTCTCTCCAATTCCTTTACAGCTTTGTTGTTTTGCGGGTCGATAGAAATCAATGCACGAGCAAAAACTGTCTGGTTTGTGCCAAGACAATCCTCCAAAGCGGGTATTGCATCATGAGCATCAGCCCCGATTTGTCCAAGCACATCTGCCGCGGAAGATTTTTCCGTTCTTGACTGGCTCTTCAATATCTTGATTAATTCGGAGACTATCATTTGGGGATCAGGCTTGAATTTAAGTATCGCTCCATAAGTATAAACGTCAAGGTTTGAATCATTTATGTCTTTGAGAATATAAGGCAAAGATGGCACAGCGGCTGGTCCGATTTTTATCAGAGCAGTCAAGGCGAGACGCTTCGAGCGCTCATCAGACTTTTTCAACATCTCAATCAATTCAGGCACGGCATAGCTTTGTTGCGGCCCAAGATATGAGAAAAATTCATCACAGGCATACATCACCTGCTTCCAGTTGTCATTTACCGCCACGATGAAGGCTAAAACAACTTCTTTATTTACCGGGCCATATTTCAGAAGTGTCTCTGCGGCTGCTACACGAACTCTGCCGCTTTCATCTTTCATCGCTTGAATCAATCCGGGAATTGCCTGCATATCTGTCGGGTTAATGTCACCGATTGCTGTCGCGGCGTTTGCCCTTACATGTTCGTCATCATCTGATAGTGCGTTTGCTAAATCAGGAATCGCTTGCCTTGCAGGATAACCGATGTTACCCAATGCGGCTGCAGCTCTCTGCCTGACCAGGTTGTCCACCAAATTATTCGGTATATCTTTTGCCTTTAGCTCCTGTATCAATAAGGGTACAGCCGAGATAGTATCTTCGTTGTTTATTTCTGAAAGCGCGCGAATAATGTCGGCTTTAGTTAAATAGTCCGAATTCGCTAATAATTTGATCAATGACGGCGCCGCTGGAGAGGCATCTTTTCCCAATTTTGCGAGCAAATTAGCAATATCATTCTTTGCAATGACAGGATTGTTCATCGCCTCAATAATATCGTTGAGCACTGGTTTGGATATTGGTCCGAGCATGGTCAAGGCCTGAACAGTTTCCCGTGCTTCTGCCTTGTCATTGCTTTTTAACAATTGTGCCAGGTATCTTAGATTTTGTGAATCATCTGCCTTCATTTTAGCTAAAGCGGCATTGCTCCAGATTCTTAAATAAATGTTCGTGCTTGCGGTCCCTTTTTCCAGCTCAGGTACGGCAGCTTCGCCGATTTGTGCCAAAGCCTGAGATGCCAACCACCGGCATGCCGGTTCATATTCTTTAATCGCTTTTATAAGCGCTGGAATTGCTCGCTCTGCTCCGGGACCTATACTGCTTAGAGAATGTAAAACAGATTCACGCAGAGAACTTTCATTTAAAGCCTCAATGAGAGCCGGAACTGCCGGCTTAGCCGGAGGGCCTATATAGCCAATAAAATCAACTGCAGTTATTCGCTTTTGAAAATCTGTATCATTAAGCTGAGCTATAAGCTGACTAAGGGACTGTTTTCCCCAGCCTGGCTCATTAGCAGCAGGATTATTGTAAGTGACATCGATATTCAGTTTCGCGTTGATTTGTCCCATCCATACTCTTTTATCGAACTGAGCACGCTGGTCTTTGGTGAATCGGACGCCCGGGGAATGAAACCGGAAGGTACATTCGTATTTGCCCGATGGTATTTCAGGATAAGCATCAACAGTTACAGTGCGAGTCATAGATTGGCCGCTCTTGAGGAGAGTGAACCATGATTTTTCAAACTTATCCTGTGATTCGGGTTGTTTTACGATTTTGTCGTTATCTCCTCTGATATAATGTTCGTCTCCTTCGGAGAATAGCGTGGGACAATTATTGAAATAATGGAACAGGCCTACTCCCATTTTATTCGGTTCGAAAACATAAAGGTCATCTGCGTCTTTATTTGTCAAAGTATAAGTATATGTAAGCGATGAGCCTGAATCAGATTTCGATATTTCTACCTTATCCAAAACGATTTCCAGTCCGGCGTGATATTTACCTTCTTCTTTCAATGCCTGTATAATTCGCGGGTCATTCAGTTTCTTCTGTATTTGCATATTTTCATCGGGAGACAGCCGTATAGAAGACAATTGAATTCTGAGAATACCAGATGGCATAATCATAAAATCAGTCATATCTATCAACGGCAGTGTTCGTTCAGGTAAAGAAGATGACCCCACCGGCCAAAGAACTCCCAGGTAGCATCTTTGGCCATTGGCTGTAACGACGAAAGGATTTCCTTTTACAGAAGTGATTTTGAAAGGAAGTGGAGGTCTTTCTTTTTTCAAATAGATACAATGACTCGAAGCATCATACATCTCAATATCTTGCGAACTTAGCCATGGTTTGTCACTCAGTACCAGCTCCGAGAGCGGCTGCGCCGCCGCTGTATTCAAATCAACAGTTTCATCCGCCAACAAATAAATATTTAAACCTGTGTCAGAAAAATTCGCTTCGGATTTTTCTTCTTTAGGCAGAACCTCAAACTCGATTGGATTACTTAATACTCGTGTACTACGGCTGTCATTAGTATCCTTACGAAATGCGGTAAGTGCCAGCCGGGCCTCATGCGTACCTTCAGAAAATTTCAAAGGATTACTATTGTTCTGCCATTCCCAACGTTCTGTCGGAATAAACTCGATACCATTCTGATGTGCGCCCCGGGCTAATGTCAGTACAGGTACTTCACCGGAATACCAGGCTCCAATTTTATACCATGTCCCATCCAGCTCCAGCTCCCACCATTCAGGCGCTAAAACCAATCTCAAATCTTCCGTCCCATTATTTCGCACGTCCACAAGAAACTTTGGAATTTGTCCTTCATGCCATTGCTGATTCATTCTCGCGCGAATCTGAATTCCTTCAATCGCCTGTCCCCAGGGTACTTCATTATCATCGGGAACTTCCGGAGGAACAAATTCGATTGTTTTCGCATCGGGATACTTACTTAAAAAATTCTCGATTTTTCCATTATTACCGGCAATACCCATTTCTACAAAATAACCAATCCATTTGTCGTTTCTGTTTCGTAATCCAATACGCATTTCCTGAGGTCTTTCTTCTTTGTTTACTGATTCCAGGGTGGTTGAAATTAGAAGAACTTCTTCATTGCTTAAATATGTGATTTTAGGATATATCATCATAGAAAGATTAACTTTAGATACATATTCTAAAGAAGTATCGGCAAGACCTCTATTTCCTAATAACTCAGCGGCCCTGACTGAATCCATACGCCTTAAAGCAGAAAAATAATTCTCTGAAAGTTCTCTGATTTCATCTACTTCGGATGTTTCGATAGGCAAAATCTCATATTCGATTGCATTGCTAATCAAACGAACCGGCTCATAAATTCCCGCTCTCGAAGGTGGACATGTTATTGCTGTGCGAATTGTATGCTTGCCGGATTCCAAAATAAGCTCACTGCCGTATTCATCACCATAGGTAAACCAGCCTGAATATTTACGCTTGGCGTATTCGACTTCTTTTCCTTGCGGGATTTGTCTCCAGTTACCGGCTATTTCAACTTTCAAATTGCCATATGAATTACCATGATTGAAATCGAGTAATCTGCTAACCGGACCGTTTGTAACACTATTGGAATCCGTTGAAGCATTTAATATCTCTGGCGAGACCCATTCATACCATTGACCATCAACTTCTATTTGCCATAAAAGCCCGTTTTCAGGTAAATGAAGATAGCGTTGTCCATTATTTCTCGCTTCCAGTTGCAGCCGCACAACTGCATGAGGCCAGTCGGAA
>CAYSHS010000327.1:0-4229 GCA_964430845.1 uncultured Pirellulales bacterium
AAATCCTCTGCAGTTGAAAAACCCCAGCCATTAGCCAAGTAAATAGCCACCGCACCTGACTCATTCGACGTTGAAAGCACTTCCAGTCTCTGGTTGGTTTCATTCAGCCAGACATTGTCACTTTCCTGATAGTAACTCCAAATAGATGTATTCATCGAATTGTCGTTGAAATTATCCGAAATATCTGCGTAAGTCAGTACCGGTATTAATAACAACGACAGGAAAAAAGAAACCTTTAATAAATTCAACATTCTCATAACCTCCAATAAAATATTAGTATTTCTCCTTCTCTTACAATAACAAAAAGAATATTACCCAATCTAACGGGGGGAGGTAATTGTCAAGAAAAATTGTGGGAAATATAGGACTATTTGTCATTATTTTTGTAAGTGCTTGAGATTACTGGAGATAGGAAAGAAAATATTTTAAAAAGTCAAAATTTAGAAGCAAAACTCAATAAAAGTGTACCTGATTATATAATCAGGTTCATGACAATACGTTCCCATATTCCCTAAAATCTTCTTGTTTATATGAATCTGAATTAGTAATATTATTATGAATTATTAAAGATTTTAGGAATGTAACTATGACAGCCAATACTCGGCTTAGAAAAATAATAACCGAAAGCGTGAACAGAATATCATCTGAATATAAACCAAAAAAGATTATTCTTTTTGGTTCTTATGCTTACGGAAATCCATCGGAAGAAAGCGATATTGACCTTCTAATTATCAAGAACACAGATAAAAGACCTATTGACAGGTGGCTTGAGGTAAAAAAATTTCTACGCGGCATCAGTCAGACAATTTCAATTTCTCCCCTTGTCTATACTGAAAAAGAAATTGCCGAAAGACTCGTCATAAAAGATTTCTTTGTCAAAGATATACTTTAAAAAGGCGAGGTTCTTTATGGATGAAGCCTTCAAAAAGCAGTCTGACTAGTGGTTTTGAAAGAGGTCTCCGCGATTTAGAAACTGCCCAGTTACTTTTTGACGAACAGGGTTATACTGATTCTATTGCGTATCACATCCAGCAAGCAATTGAAAAATATCTCAAAGGTTATCTTGTCTTCAATGGGATAAAACCACCAAGAATTCACGAGCTTGATACACTTCTCAATCATATAGGTCGTTTTGATGACAGTTTCAATGGTTTTTTAGAACTATGCGAAAAAGCATCACGATATTACATTGAGGAACGTTACCCACCCGGACCTATTATAGAATATTCGTATGAAGAGATTAAGACTGATTTGGATAATGCCTGGAACCTAATAAGAAAGGTTATTACTAAAACAGGATATTAAATAGGAACACTTATGAATATCATTTCTCAAGCAGTCTGCCCAATACCAATGGAAAAAACTTTTATAAAGAAGAAAAAGAAATTGCAGAAAAGTTAAATCTTCCTCTTGTTAAAAATCACGATGCAGATTTGAGTTATAAACCGTAAAATATGAGTTTTGTATCAGAAAAGGGCTACAAGAAGACCCTACAGCCCTATCATTTTATCTATTCTACGAGTCACGAGTCACAAGCCACGAGCGACGAATTAAATCGCCCTTCTTCTCCTCAGCCAGCCGACAAATCCCGCTCCAATACATCCAAGTATAATCGCACCCGGAGCAGGAATAGATTAATTTGCTCCATGCAGATACAAAGAAATACCTCCCTGATTATCATAGGAAACTGAAGTAGAATCTGTCGTTGATAAAAAGATTGTTTCTTGTTGAGACAAATTAAAAGCATATGTTGAGGCATTTTCAAACGCCGACTCGAAAGCACAAAATTCACAAAATATAATTATTTTTGAGTTTTTTTGTGTCTCCTGCGGCTGAAAATAAAATATAGGACAGAAAATAGCATACTGGTTATACAGAAAGCTGTTTTTTGATAAGGCGGACGAGAGAATCTTTTATTTCGGAATGTCTTGGAATAGGTGTTTGCCTTCCATTTTTAGAGTTTGCATATATGTCATGTTTACTGCTGTGCCTTTTAAGATAACAACCATTTTTGATAAGGTCTTTTATCAGGACACTTCGATTCACACCTCTACTCCCAGCTCAATATTTTTAGCATCGACATGTTCATCTTCTACTTCATATTCGGCAAGCATCATCCGATACGCATCTATAATATTTTCTTTTAATGCATCCAGGGTTTCACCCTGACTGAAAACACCGGGAATTTCTTTTAATTTTCCGACAAACCAGCCATCATCCTGCCAGTATTCGAGAGTAAAGAACCTTTTCATTTATTGTTCCTTGTGCCATTTATAATAATACAACTTAAGGTACGAAATAATCTTATCAGATTTAGCTTAAAACAACAATAAATAACCGCCTTGGCTAACAAATCAGTCCAGGTTTTTGATGGTTACTGATTTATTCAGTTTATTCCGAAAAGTCGGTACTTGGCTTATTCGGTATTATGAAATGGTCCGGAACCGGGAACTGCGAGCAGAGCAGGAGGACATCTTTTCCAACCTCTTCTATTACTGATTCGTTATCTATATTTTCCGCGACTCTATTAATAAAAGTTGCAATCTCTCTTGCCTGCGGCTCTTTAAAACCGCGTGTAGTTATAGCAGGAGTTCCGATGCGAACGCCGTTCGGATTCATTGGAGGCGCCGTATCACCAGGTATTGTGTTGTAGTTGGAAACAATCCTGGCTCTATCGAGCGCTTTTGCCATTTTTTTGCCAGGTATATTCTTGTTTCGTAAGTCGATTAGAATCAAATGGTTATCTGTACCTCCTGTAACGAGCTTGAAGCCATATTCCAGGAGTTTTTCGGCTAAAGCTTTGGCGTTTTTGACTATTTGTCCTGCGTAAGCGACAAACTCAGGTGTATCGGCTTCTGCCATCGCAACTGCAATCGCGGTCATTGTGTGCATGTGAGGACCTCCCTGCAGGCCGGGGAAAACAGCTTTATCGACTTTCGCCGCATGTTCTTCTTTACAAAGCAGCATTCCGCCACGCGGACCTCGCAGCGTCTTGTGTGTTGTAGTCGAAACAATATCAGCGTAGGAAACAGGGCTTTTATGGATACCTGCTACAACGAGTCCTGCAATATGAGCGATATCACTGACGAGATATGCACCGATCCTTTTCGCTATTTGTCCGAATATTTCAAAATCAATCTCTCTCGGATATGCAGTCGCACCGGAGACAATTATCTTGGGATGATTCTTCTTTGCCAGGTCTTCAATCAGGTTGAAATCCAGCAATCCGGTCTCAGTATTCACAGGATAAGGTACTGAATTGTAAAATTTGCTGGTCAATGATACTTTCCAGCCGTGCGTGAGATGGCCGCCATGAGATAGCGACATTCCCATAATTGTTTCACCGGGTTCTATAAGTGCCGCGTAAGCCGCCAGGTTAGCGACAGAACCGGAATAAGGCTGCACGTTTGCATGGTCGGCCCTGAATAGCTTTTTAGCTCGTTCCTGCGCTAACCTTTCTATCAGGTCTGTTACCTGCTGGCCCTCATAATAGCGTTTGCCTGGGTAGCCTTCTGCGTACTTATTGGTTAAGCAGCTTCCGCTTGCTAACATAACTGCTTTGGATACGTAGTTTTCCGAGGGAATCAGGCGAATTGACCCGCTCTGGCGGGCCGCTTCCTGCCTGATAAGCTCGAATATCTGGGGATCATACTGTTCGAGTGCATTTACCATATTATTACTCTTAATTTTGTTAATCAGACAATTTTCTATTCACGAACACAACATTAATATGAAAATATATTTATATCACAGCTTGAAGATACAGACAAGTTTTTATTTGTTGACAAATTTCATTTTCGAAACTAATATTGACTATTTAATCAATGTATCAACAGACAATATTAGTATAGATTAATGATTGAAGAAAACGATAAATTACTGGCAAAGGCTAAGGCTTTTTTTTCAAAGGGTCATAAATTAGCCCAAAGCTCCAATTTTGACTATGCAGTCAAAATGTATCTCGAAGGTTTGCGATATGCCCCTGATGCACTTGAAGAAGGCCATCTTCCTCTATGCGAGCTGGCTCTGCATCGTAGTAGAGCAGGCGGGAAAAAACCGTCAATGATGGAAAAAGTCAAGCATATGAGCGGCAAAAACCCGCTGGAACAGATGCTGAACGCAGAATACCTTTTCGCTAAAGACCCGGACCATCTTCCTTATGCTGAGGCAATGCTAAAAGCAGCAATGGCAAGTGATTACGTCAGGGTGGCTGATTGGATTGCAAATCT
>CAYSHS010000328.1:0-4215 GCA_964430845.1 uncultured Pirellulales bacterium
TACGAAGCATGAGGTGCACACCATTTTTTTTGATATCGGTGAAAACAGCACCCTGCTGAACGAAGTACTTTTAAGGAGATTACAAATGTTCAAGTCATTTCTAACCACAATTAAAATCTTGATAATCTTGCTGATTATCGTCATTTCATTGCCCAATACAATATTAGCCGCGGATAACTCTACCGAGTCAAAACCAGCAGAGGAAAAACCAAAGCCAGAATTTCCGCCTATCGATGAAATCACAAAAGATTACGAAAAAGTTGTATCTACAGCAGATGGAGAAAAAAGCTATTACACCGTCTGGACTCGCGAGAAAGACGGTCAGCTTTTAGCCGCCCTGCCGTCAGGTTACGAAGGCAAGAAATTTTTTATCGCGCTGACAATAGCCAGCGGCGAAGATTACGCAGGACTCCAGGCGGGTGATTTGTACGTATATTGGAAACGATATGATAAGCGCCTGGCTTTAGTCGAGCCGAATATCCAAATCCGCTCAACAGGCGACCAGGAATCCAAAAGCTCAGTCGAGCGTCTTTTTACCGACAGGATAATTCTGGATGTTCCCATTGTTGCGATGTCAGGAGGCTCACCTGTAATAGATATGGACGAATTGCTTGTAGGCCAGGCAGGCAAGTTTTTCGGCTCATCCGTTCGTGTTACGAAACCTAATCTTATAAAGATAAAAAAAGCCAAAGCGTTCCCAAAAAATATCGAGCTTGCGATAGAAGTTCCAACATCAAGCGGCAGGCTCCAAACCCTGTATTACTCGATAAGCGAGATTCCCCAAAATACAGGCTATAAACCACGCAAAGCTGACGAGCGTATCGGTTTTTTCACAACAAGCTACAGCGATTACGGCAAATTTAACGACCCTGAGACCAAAGTTCGCTATATCAACCGATGGAATATAGAGAAAGCCGACAGCAAGCTCGCGGTCAGCCCGCCTAAAAACCCTATTGTTTTTTATATCGAGCATACAACGCCTGTGCGATACAGACGCTGGGTAAGGGAAGGAATTTTGTACTGGAACAAGGCATTCGAAAAAGTCGGTATTTCCAATGCAATCGAAGTTTATTACCAGGATGAGGCATCCGGCGCGCACATGGAAAAAGACCCTGAAGATGTTCGCTATAATTTCATTCGATGGCTCAGCAACAACGAAGGAACTGCAATCGGACCGAGCAGGGTAAATCCTGAAACAGGGGAAATTCTTGATGCAGATATAATTATAACTGATGGCTGGATAAGGCATTTCTACAGCCAGTACAAGGAAATCATGCCTGAAATCGCGATGGAAGGTGTCAGTCCGGAAACGCTTGTCTGGCTCAACAGCCATCCCAACTGGGACCCGCGTATTCGTTTGGCTCCGCCGGCTCAGAGAGAAAGCATAAGGCATCAGATCGAACAAAATATCGACCTGCCTCTTGGCGGCCATCCCCTGGCACACGTTGACCCGTCACTTTTAGGTGATGATGAATACGATGGCCTTATTGGAAGAACTTCCCAGGTCAACGGCATGTGCACGTTATCGCAGGGTATGGCTCTCGATGTCGCCCTGTTCAGAATGGAAATGGCTTTAATGGCCGATGACGATGAAGACAAAGCCGAAGACCCGAACAGCAGGAACGGCGAGGAAAAGAAAAAAGAAGAGGACAAGGAGCCGAAAATAGACGGGATGCCGGAAAAATTCATCGGCCCGATGATAGCAGAGCTTGTATGTCACGAGGTCGGCCACACACTCGGACTAAGACATAATTTCAAAGGCTCTGCCACATACACCATGGCACAGATCAACAGTAAAGAATTAAAAGGCGAGAAACCAAATGCTTCGTCTGTAATGGATTACCTTCCAATTAACATGAATTATAAGGACGGCGAAGTTCAGGGCGATTATACAATGATAGGCGTCGGAGATTACGACATCTGGGCCATCCAGTACGGTTACACGCAGGACGACAAAGACCTCGAAAAAATCCTGGGTCGTGTTGCCGAGCCGCAATTACAGTACGGCACAGACGAGGACGCCTACGGCCCCGATCCGCTGGTTCGCAGATACGATATGAGCAAAGAGCCGCTCGAATACGCCGAGAACCAGATGCGCATCGCAAAATACAATCGCGGCAGAATCATAGACAAGCTGGTCAAGGATGGTGATAGCTGGGCAAAGACCCGCAAAGCGTATGAAATGACTCTCACTTTGCAGCTTCGCTCGATAAGCACTATGGCAAACTGGATTGGCGGAGCTTACATTTATCGTGACAAAAAAGGCGACCCGAATGCACGTCTGCCAATTGAAATCGTTCCGGCGAAAAAGCAGCGCGATGCATTGCAGTTCGTTATCGACAACTCTTTCAGGGACGAGGCATTCGGCCTCAATGACGACTTGCTTAGGAGAATGACTGTCGATAAATGGCTCGATGATAATACATTATCACTTGACGATTCGATTTGGCCAATCCATGATACGATTATGGGCATACAGGCTTCCGTTTTGTCGAGTTTGATGTACCCGACAGTCCTTCGCCAGATTTACGACAATGAATTTCTCGTCCCTGCAGATGAAGACGCATTTACTCTGCCTGAGCTGCTCGATACGGTCACAAACGAAATATGGAGCGAGCTTAAAACCGAAACAGGCGTGAAACATACGGACCGAAAGCCCATGATTTCGAGCCTGCGTCGAAACCTCCAGCGAACATACATCGAGCTTATGATAGATTTGACTCGCTCGGATTACCAGAACACAGCCGCGTACAAACCTATTGGTAATTTGGTAATGCAGAAACTTCGTGACATCAGGGATAATATAGATAACGTTTTGAAAGCAGAGCAGGAAAACCTGGATGCATATACAAAATCGCATTTGAGTGACGCTTCAATGCAAATCCAAAAAGCACTCGAAGCAAATTATATTTATAAAGTAATGTAAAAAGAGAGTGGCTAAAGTTATAAGTTAAAAGTGACTAAAGTTCCTTTAAGGGCTTTGGTCACTTTTTATTTCAGGCTTATTCTTTATAGTGAATGGAATAAATTGTGCCGTCAATAAAATTACCATTCCTATTAGAACATCAATCGCTGAGACAGCAACTAACGATATAACAATTAAAATCAGCCATATAAACAATTGATATTGGGGTAAAGGTACAAGATATTTATCACTGAGCCTATATCCCTTTATTGTCATTGTTAATGTCTTGTAAACAAAAAAAGTTCCAAGTAAGAAAAATAAGATAATTTGAAGATACACAATCCATGGTGTTTTTCCATTTGCAGGGATAATATTCGGTCCGATTGTTTTGCGTGACAGGGCAAAAACAATCGCTGCTTCGCCTACATAAGGTGCATCGGACATATTCGATAGCATTCTCGGAAGCAGAAGCGTTCCATCCGGCAGAGGCCATGATAATGTAATTGCTTCGGCGGCGAGCGGATAGGCATTATCGAATCGCCCCATCGCTCTTGTGGCTCCTATTCCGAACGCACTTGCAGCAGCTCCCAAACCCCCGACAACCGGACCGGCATCGACATCGGCGAAAATAAACTTCTTTAATTTGAAGCCTTTCGGAAACTCTCTGAATCCGGCAATCCATCTGTTCTGCTGCCAGAATTGCTTTTCATATTTATCGTACCAGTCAATCGCAGTTTGCGGCCATATTTCAGGTGCCCAAATCAGCGAATAAGACATTCCTACACCGCGGGCACTATCAAGAGCTTTACCGGATTTCGAACTGACCAGATAGCCCGGAAGACCTGTATTGATATCGAGCCGCGTATCCTGGAAACCTCGAATCGCTCTTGCGACAAATTCCGAATGATCTGTTCCCAAAACCGCATCTGCACGTTTTATCGCGGCGATAGCAGGAACGATATCGACAGGATAACATTGTCCCGGATAATCATCCAGCAAACCATAAGGTGACTCGTCCAGTTCTTTTGAGAGTGACTCGACTTGTGTTCTTAACAAATCTTCGTATTTATTATCACCGGTCAATTTCTGATAGCTTGTCAGGCCGCTTATAAGAAGCATTCGATAAAACAGGTTTTCCTTTTCAAGATATTTTTCGCCCCAGTGCTGCTTTACCCAGCTTGCATGATTCGGGTCCGCAACAAGAGCCGCGGCTGCTTGTATCGCTCCTTTTGCGTATAGTTTCGGCGCAGAAGACGCAAGTTTTTGATTCTCCTCGAATGCTTCCTGCAATGATTCGGTTGCACAAAGAT
>CAYSHS010000329.1:0-4214 GCA_964430845.1 uncultured Pirellulales bacterium
TTAAGCAAATGAACGATAAAGATTTAATTTCAGTTGTTATTCCTGTTTTTAACGAAAAGGAAAACCTGCAGGAGCTTATCAGGCGATGTACAGAATCCTGCAACAAGATGGAACGACCTTACGAGCTTATTCTTGTCGATGATGGCAGCAGGGATTCAAGCCCGGATATGATTACCGAAGCGGCTGAACAAAACAGCTCAAGTGTTGTCGGGGTATTGCTTAATAGAAATTATGGCCAGCACGCCGCTGTTATCGCCGGATTTGCAGAATCTCGCGGAGAAATTGTCGTAACGCTTGATGCCGATTTGCAAAATCCTCCAGAGGAAATTCCGAAATTAGTTGATAAAATCGAGGAAGGTTTCGATGTCGTAGGAACTGTAAGAGTTCCAAGATGCGATACTTTTTTCCGAAGAATAGCTTCCCGGATAGTCAATAAGGCCGCCCAAAAAGCAACGGGTGTAAACATGCACGACTACGGCTGTATGCTTCGTGCGTATCGCAGGAACATTGTAGATGCCATGCTTGCATGTGACGAGAGAAGCACTTTTATCCCTATACTTGCCAACAGTTTCGCCAAACATACGACAGAAATCGAAGTTCAGCATAAAGAGCGCCCTGACGGCCAGTCCAAATATAGTGTGTGGAAGCTCATCAATCTGCAGTTCGACCTGCTGACCAGCATGACGACATTTCCTCTTAGACTGCTCAGCGTGTTCGGGACAATCATATCTGTTATAGGCATCGGATTCGGTTTATTACTTTTAATTATGAGATTGCTATTCGGCTCTCTCTGGGCGGCAGAGGGAGTTTTCACATTATTTGCAATCCTCTTTATTTTCATAGGCGCTCAATTCGTCGGAATGGGTTTGCTCGGAGAATACCTCGGAAGAATATACTACGACGTCAGGGGACGACCTCGTTATTTTGTACAGAAAGTTGTCGGAAGAAATATCAGGGAAAATCATAACCAAAAAAAATACAGTGTTAAGGTGACATCATGAAAACAATTGTTTTGGCTTATCATAATATCGGCTGCAAAGGCATCGAAAGCCTATTGAGAAACGGCTTCCAGGTCGATGCAGTTTTTACTCACAAGGATGACCAGGGTGAGAATATCTGGTTCGATTCCGTGGCGAAACTGGCCGCATCGAAGGATATTCCCGTCTTTGCGCCGGACGATATCAATCATCCTCTCTGGGTTCACCGAATCAAGGATATGAATCCCGATATTATTTTTTCATTCTATTACCGTAAGATGGTCAAGCCTGCTATCCTGGATATTCCATCGCACGGATGCCTGAATCTTCATGGCTCACTGCTTCCAAAATACAGGGGCAGATGCCCTGTCAACTGGGTGCTGGTAAATGGAGAGACAAAAACAGGAATTACACTGCATTATATGACTCCCAAGCCTGATGACGGTGATATTGTTTGTCAAAAGGAAATCGAAATTTCTGATGATGATACAGCAAAAACCTTGTATGAGAAACTTACAATGCTATCCGTTGAAATGCTCGATGAGATACTTCCACAAATCAAGGAAGGAGCTGCACCTCGGAAACCACAGGATCATTCACAGGCAACCTATTACGGCGGAAGACGTCCAAGGGATGGAGAAATCGACTGGTCGGCATCGTCAAAAGAGATTCGCAATTTGGTCCGTGCCGTAACAGAGCCTTACCCGGGCGCATTCAGCTTTGTTGGTGACAAACAATACCTGTTCTGGTCGGTAACGGAAGCTCCCTATGATGGAAAAACCTCAGTTCCAGGCACTGTTCTTGAGACTGACCCGCTGGTTATTAGATGCGGCAGCGGAGCAATCCGCATGGATTTCGGACAATCCCCAGACGGTATTTATACGACAGGTGCCCAGCTTGCCAAAGAGGCGAACTTTTCTAAAGGCATAAAATTCGGACCTCATGCAGGCACTCGTATCCAGGCCGCCAAGAAGAAAAAAGTTTTAATTCTCGGTGTCAATGGTTTCATCGGCAACGCGCTCAGCCAGAGACTGCTCGAAAGCGACAGGTACGAAGTGCATGGTATGGACCTTCAGTCGAACTATATTCAGCACCTCATCGGCAAGCCGAATTTCCACTTCGAGGAAGGTGACATTTCCATTCACGGCGAATGGATCGAATATCATATAAAGAAATGCGATATTGTCCTGCCGCTCGTGGCTATTGCAACGCCAATCGAATATACTCGCAATCCTCTGCGTGTTTTCGAGCTGGACTTCGAGGAAAATCTTCGTGTCGTGCGATATTGCGTTAAATATAACAAGCGAATCATTTTCCCATCGACCTCGGAAGTATATGGCATGTGCAATGAAGACGAGTTTGACGAAGACAATTCCAAGCTGATTCTCGGTCCTATCAGGATGCAGCGATGGATATATTCCTGCTGCAAACAATTACTTGACAGGGTTATATGGGCTTATGGCCAGAAAGAGGGACTCCAGTTCACTTTGTTCCGCCCATTCAACTGGATTGGACCCAAGCTCGACAGCCTTACATCAGCAAGAATAGGAAGCTCGCGAGCGATAACACAATTGATTCTTAATCTTGTGGAAGGCACACCTATTCAACTAATTGACGGCGGCAGTCAGAAACGCTGCTTTACTGACGTTTCAGATGGGATCGAAGCCCTCTACAGAATTATAGAGAACAAAGACGACATCTGCGATGGGAAAATTATTAATATAGGTAACCCGGATAACGAAGTCAGCATAAGAGAGCTGGCAGAAATGCTGCTGAAGAAGTTTAATCAGCATCCTCAACGTTCCAGTTTCCCGCCTTTTGCAGGATTCCAGGAAATAGAAAGCGGCTCCTACTACGGCACAGGCTACCAGGACGTGCAATATCGCAGGCCAAGTATAAAGAACGCAAAAAAATTCCTCAAGTGGTCCCCGCAGATAGGGATGGAGCAATCTGTCGAGCAAACCCTCGATTTCTTTATCCAGGAAAGTCTCACTTCGAGAGAGTCACTTAAACAGCAGCAATTGAAACAGAAAGGACCTCACGAGATTGTATCCGTCTCCTATACTAATGAGAAAACCAAACCCGGAGCAAGGAAGGTTGCTCCTCAAAGTTAGCTTATTAGAAGATTAGGTAATCAGATTAATTAACTAATCTATAATAGCTGCTTCGCTTTTACAGAAAATTTTATTTTCATTTTTCGCTGCCAATACATGTGACGAACAAAACATGGACGTAAATCAGCATCATAATCAAGCTAAAAACATGGGGATAATTATTTCTGCGCTCAATAACTGCTGTGAAAAAACTGTGCCTGCATTTATTGTTTTACTTCTATTTTCAAGTCTTCTTTTTCTGGGAGGACTCAGCAGACGTCACCTGTGGGAAGCTGATGAGCCGCGTGTGGCCGGGATAGCTGCTGAAATGGCAAGATCAGGAGACCTCGTTGTTCCAAGATTAAACGGGAACCCTTTCCTTGAGAAGCCGCCGCTATATTTCTGGGCTGAATCAGCAGCTTTCAGGCTCTTCGGTGAGAGTACATATACAGCCAGATTGATACCTGCCCTCTCAGCGACAGGATGCGTTGTTATCTTGTTTCTTTTAGCACTAAGCATGAAATTTTCTACACTCGGAGCGTTTTTTTCGGGATTTGTTATTGCTACATCAGTAGAATTCTGGAATCTTGGCCGAAAGAATCTGATTGATATGACATTGTGCTTTTTCATCACAGCAGCTATGGCCTGTTTCTACAGGGCAGCTCGCTCGATGTCAGGCAAAATTTCCTGGTATATCGCTTTCGTTATATCACTGGCTTGTGCAATTCTATCGAAAGGCTTCGTAGGACTGGTGATACCTCTTTCGGTGCTGGTAATATGGCTTATCGTGCAGAAAGATTTCTCATGGCAGAGCTGGATTGGCTTATTTGCAGGAGTTGTGCTATCATGTATTCCTATCTCGATTTGGGCATTGCTTCTTTACAATAATCTTGGAAGAGAAGCAGTTTACCAGGCCATTTGGGTTAACAACCTCGGAAGATTCACAGGTGGGCATCCTCAACATGTATGTCCTTTTTATTATTATTTTTTCAGATTTCCAGGCCAGTTTCTTCCCTGGACTTTATTTCTGCCCCTTGCAGGCTGGCTGCTCATCCGGGATGCCCGCAAACATGACAGAGCTAATCCTTCACTTTTTATTCTTTCATGGCTAGTTATTCCTTTTGTTTTGTTGTCAATCTCAGCA
>CAYSHS010000330.1:0-4193 GCA_964430845.1 uncultured Pirellulales bacterium
TTAAAACCGATTTTCTTCAAACAATATATGCCTAACTTCAATTTTGCAGAAGCCTATTCAATCAATGAGAAGGAGACAGAATTATGAAACAGAAAGTTTTATACTACATTACGTTGCTGGTGGTTGCTGTGTTTGGATTCGGGTGCGGGGTGAAGGAGATGGTTCAGGAGAATACTGAGAGTATTAAGACTACTAATCAGGCTATCGAAAATAATACAAAAGCTGTTGTTACTATAACTAAGGATATGGAAAACATCGAATCGAGCTTGAAAGAAGTCAGTTCGCTCAAGGAGCCTATGCACGAATTAGCAGCTATGGGAACGAAGTTCGATGAAGTTGTCAATCTCAAAGAGCCAATGCTTCAGGTTGCCGGCTTGCAAGCAGACCTTAAAGCAGTTGCGCAGCTTGATAAGCCGCTGCACGACGTTGCTGAGTTGAAACAAACTATGGATAAAGTCGCTGCGCTCGATATACATATGGAGAATTTAGCTAAGCTCAAGGAGCCTATGGTGCGACTTGCTGCATTGAAAGATTCGCTCGACCAGGTTGCGAGTCTTGACAAATCAATGCTGGATATTTCCAGGCTGGAAACACCTCTTAAAGATGTAGCGCAACAGGGGCGTCCAATCTCTTTCCTGGCCGGTCTAACCCCTGCGAAGCTTGCCGGGCTGATAATTGGTGCTACTATTTTCTTTTTTATAATGCTTTTTATAACGATGTTTGTCGCAGTGCGTCTGGCCACTCGCAATCGCTATGTATGAAATAATCATCGATCACAGAATAAGTTGAACGACGACGAACCGGGACAATTCGCCATGTTTTACCAGGAGCAGTATTTTATTGCCTTTGACTTTATCCATCGCGTTTTCAAACTCGTCAACTGAATTAACATTCTGCTTGTCCACACTTTCAATTACATCCCCCGCCTGGATACCTGCGTAATAAGCGGGGCTGGCTTGAGCTACATAAGTAACAACTACGCCTTCACCGGCGGCTATATTCAGCTGCCTTGCAATATCACTCGTGACATTTTGCACTTCGATTCCGAGCGATTCCCTGGATTTAGGCTGAGCTTTTGGCCGGGTTTTGGTTACACCGTCCGGGGGACGCTCTGCGAGTGTTACAGTGATGTTTTGCGTTTTGCCTTCACGCGATATCGTAAGGTCAATCTTGCTGTCCGGCTTCATATTTGCTACATCGTTTCGAAAGTCATCGTAAGTTTTGATTTGCTTGCCATCCATTTCGAGGATAATATCATGGCTCATAAGACCAGCCTTATCTGCGGGGGAATCTTTTACAATTGTCGTAATGATAATACCCTTGTCGTTTTTTAGACCAAGCAGCTCAGCCATGTCCGGCGTAACGTCCTGGGCGGCAAGTCCGAGATAACCCCGGATGATCTTTCCGTTTTCCTTTAACTGCTCTTCGATGCTTCGAGCCATATCAATTGGAATGGCAAAACCGATGCCCATGTAGCCGCCGCTTTCACTGTATATGGCTGTGTTGATTCCTATCGCCTGGCCGTCAAGGTTAATCAGCGGGCCGCCTGAATTTCCCGGATTAATAGCGGCATCAGTCTGAATGAAATCCTCATACGTCGCAATACCTACATTGCTGCGCCCGACTGCGCTTATTACACCTACTGTAACTGTCTCGCTCAAACCAAACGGATTTCCGATAGCGATGACCCAGTCTCCTATTTCCGTATTCTTCGAGCTGCCCATCGGCAAAACAGGGAAGTCATTTCCCTCGATTTTAATAAGAGCCACTTCAGTTCCCGGGTCTGAGCCGATGACTTTGGCATTAGTAAATTTGCGGCCGTCTTTTAGCTCGACTGTAATCTTATCGACATCTCCGACAACGTGGTTGTTCGTTAAAATGTACCCGTCCTTGCTGATGATAAATCCGGAACCCTGGCCTTCCTCGATATATTTCCTGGGCGTTTGTAACTGTTGCGGTATTTGATCACCGAAAAACTGCCTGAGAAAATCGTTACCGAAAAGCCCGAACGGGTCATTAAGCTGCTGGTCGGGTGACAACTGGCTGGTTGTGATTGTTTTCTCAACTTTTATTGAAACCACAGCAGGCATTGCTTGCTTGGCGGCTGTCGCGAATGCACTGGAAAGCTCCTTTGCAAATTTGGAGCTGGTTTGAGCAAAAGTCGTATCGGCAGCGATAAAAACAGCCAAAAATATTACTGCAAAAAAACAACGTTTGACTTTGCTTTGTTTACCTCCATTTACTAAGCTCATTTTGTTCTCCTTTCTCATACTGTGCAGCTCAAACAGCACAGTAGCATCTTTATTAAACTCGTTTTATTTTCTGGAATAATTCAGCTTAACTATTCCTGATGACATACATGAGCATCGCTCACTTTCAATTCACCTTTTTGCTTCATTTTATAATGTATTTTTCATGTTTATTGTCTTAAATATACGAACAGGACTGCAAATCCACATATAGGGATTTTACTTTATACGAATAATAAAAATGCTCAAAGATACCTCGCCGTTCCCGTAAAGACTGTAAAACATAACAATTTGGGCTTGACAAAGTCCAATAAAATGATATACTATATAATTATTAATAAAGATTAGAAATCTTTAGGCATCAGGCGAAGACAACTAACCTTTCCAGCATATTTGTTTCATGATTTACCAAAAAGGAGTAACGATGGCAAAAGTACTAAAAACTTCGGCTGAGGGAAGAAAATGCTCGTTTCCGAACTGCAAACGTCTTTTGAGTATCTATAACCACGAGTCTTATTGTCATATACACCGCGAGCAGGAGGCTCAAACAGTGAAATTACAGAAAATTCCATATCACCATCCGACATAAACCGATTTTATGGAGTTCCTGTCTAAAAAGACCAAAGATGAATTTGATTGAGAATAGAAATTCTGGAATGGATTCTAACGAATTCGGAGCCGATATTGCTATTACCCCGCAAGAGGACTTAGTCATGCAAGCATATCGTGCAATGGATGAAGCGGCTGCACGAGGGCTTGAGCAGTTGCACAGCGAAGATGGAATCATTCCAGCTTGTAAATCGGGCTGTTCGCATCCGCTTTCATGTTTAGCGGCAAACAATCCGGAATCTGCTCAGGATGCTCCGGTTGTACTGACGTCAATTTTGACAGTGACAAAACCGTTTTCAATAGCAATAAAAGACATAATCGAAAATTCAGGTATTGATTTTTCTAAATCGATAATGCTTCTCCCTCATTGGTTAGCGATTCAAATGGATTGGGACTTCGCCATATCCCCGTAATATTTCGCAGATTTTACACATTTTGTCATTCCTGTAAAGACAGGAATCAAAGTTAATCCGATAAATCCTGTCTAAAAATATCTGAGAAAATTCGCGAAATCCCATTGCCCAAATTGGAGACTTCACATATACTTAAACTTTGAGATTAATTAGATCCGAAGCTGCAGCGTCATTTGTGCTATCTTGTATTATAATGAGAGACTAAAGTTGGAAATAAACAAAAGGGGAAAATGAATAAGGTAATATAAAAAAGTAAACGGCCCTATTAAACACCACAATAATCTTGTTACGCGAGGGAATTATGAATAATTCTGTTAAAACATTCGAAATATTTGATAAGTTTGGTTTGGAACCATTTGCTGATCAGCTTACTAAATATTTATTATTAGAAGCTCAATTTGTGGAAGGAAGTTTTGTTCTAAGCTTAAATAGTGAGTTCGGAAGCGGAAAAACAACTTTTTTTGAAATGTGGAAAGAAAAACTTCAATCAGAAGATAATTCTCCAAAAGTTGTATTATTAAATGCCTGGCAATCTGATTTTCAGGGAGATGCGTTATTAGCTATTATATCAGGATTGTTAGAAAGTATTGGTTCAGAAGGAAATGAAGGTGTGAAAGAATTAATTAAAGAAAAAGCAGGCAAGCTTTGTAAATTCGCTCTTTCAATTGGAAACGATGTTGTAAATAAATTTACTGGTATTGATTTTATAAAAGCAGGAGAACGTGCTGAAGAAAACGATTCTAAGAAAGAAACAACTTTGGGACATGCTTGTTTTGAAGTCTATCATAAAAGGCAGGAAATTTTTGATGAATTAAAATCACAGTTAACAAATCTTACAAAAGAAAAAAATCCAATAATAATTATAGTTGATGAATTAGACCGCTGCAGGCCAACTTATGCGATTGAGTTCCTGGAAACGATA
>CAYSHS010000331.1:0-4191 GCA_964430845.1 uncultured Pirellulales bacterium
AAAGGAAAGAAATTTTTTCTTTCTTAAAGTATGCCTAACTTCAATTTTGCAGAACAAAGCCAATATTTTTGTAAGTGAATATATGACAAATATTTATGGTATATCGCGGCAGGGGATTTCTATTGAAGCGCAATATTTTTAGCTCTTGTGCGTATTTAAATAAAGGACTGGATGTTTTATTCAGATGTATTGCTAACAGGGGATTAAATGGTTATAATTCCTTTGGTAAACATAAGTTATAACAAGAGGAATACAAAATGGTACAAATACCTATCATTATCATTGTAATTGTGCTTATTATCGTCGGTGCGTACTTTAGTTACCTAAGTGCGAAGAAACGCCGCGAGGCAATGCTTGCACTGGCGGCTAAGCTGGGCTTGAGGTTCGATCCTAACCATAACAGGAGTATTGCCGGACAGTATCGTTTTTTGGATAAGCTCCGTGCCGGTGATAATCGATATGCTTTTAACATACTTTCCGGTAAATACAGGGACAATGATGTAATAGCGTTCGATTTTCATTACGAGACCCATTCCACGGATTCCAAGGGACACAGGCAGACCCATCATCATTATTTTTCATTTTTCATTTTGAATTTGCCAATAATCTTCCCCGAATTAAAAATCGGTCGTGAAGGTTTTTTTTCAAAAATCGGGCAGGCTTTAGGCTATGATGACATAGATTTCGAGTCACATGAATTTTCTCGTAAATTCTGTGTTCGCTCGAAGAACAAGAAATTTGCGTATGATTTCTGTAATGCTCAAATGATTGAATATTTATTGTCGAATGATGACCTGACAATAGAAATAGAGAATAATGCTCTGGGGATTTCTTTTGACCGCAGGTTAGAGCCTGAGCAGATAGAGATGAATCTTGAGAGACTTTTAAAACTTCGTTCGCTGATACCGAACTATCTTTTTGATAGGAGATAATTATGCCTGGTGCTTTTATACCACTGATTGTTCTTGGAGTTATTATATTATTACCGATTGTGTATGTCATTTTGACGTACAATACTCTTGTTGCTTTACGAAATTATATTTCCGATGCGTGGGGCAATATCGATACCGAGTTGAAACGCCGTTACGATTTAATACCGAATCTTGTAGCGACAGTGAAAGGATACGCCGCACACGAGAGAGAAGTGTTCGAGCGTGTTACTCAACTTCGCGCCCAGTGCATGGCAAATAACGGAACAGTAAACGAGCAGGCTGTCACTGAAAACGAGCTTGTCGGAGCGTTGCAGAAACTTCTGGCAGTGGTAGAAAACTACCCGAAGCTGAAGGCAGACCAGAATTACCTCGAACTACAGCGTGAGCTTGTTAATACCGAAAACCGTATTCAGGCGGCACGCAGATTTTTCAACGGTAACGTCCGCGACTATCGCAACAAGTGCGACACTTTCCCAAGCAGTATAATCGCAGGTATGTTCGGCTTCGAAAAGAAGGACTTTTTCAATGTTGACCCATCAGTACGTGATGTCCCGAAAGCAGACTTCAATTAAAACATAGCGTGGGCATCTTGCCCATGCAACGTAAAATATTAATCCTGTTTTACCGCTTTGATTGTAACTATATTATCTACAATTTCCGCAGGACGCATTTCCTGTGACGGATTTTCCAAGCTCCGCTCCAAACTTACCAATTTACCTCGTGCGGAACTTAATAGCCTTGGAGAATTTGCCAGATTTCCTGAAACTCTGCGTCTTCTATCAATTAAATTATGTAAATCATTTGCTTGTTTTAACGCGGTTTCATAAGCCTGTTTTTTTGCAATCGCTCCGGCTCGTTCAATATCTGACGATATAAGTATTTGATTAAGCTTTATAAGAGTTTCATTATCTATAACTAATTCATTTTTTTTATACTTGTTTATCGAGTCGATTTTTGCATCCAAACCTGCAAGTTTAAAATTAACGTTTCTTAATAAATCCGCAAGTTCCTGAATATGTTTTTCCATAAGCGTATAGATGGAATATTCGTTCTTAGTAACTAATTTCCATACCAATCAACAGCCGCTTTAGCCGCTCTATTTCTTCAATAAAAATTGAGTGCATTGACATACTATTGATAACTCTCCTATGTCGAATCTTTACCTATATAGTGCACATGAGTGTACAGGTGTTACCAGAAAATTTTGAACTTTCCTTACAAAGTTACGTTTGCCCTCAAGAAAAATGCCTTTATGAGCCGAAGAAACATATTGGCACTTAGTTTGTAAGTGCTGTAATATCGGACGTTTACGAGTGATAGGCATCATTGAAAAGCCGGTGATGATTTAAAAAACTGGACCAGGAATCTGTTTATGCAAAGGGGATAAAATGACTCGGTTGGTAATCGAAATTGCCGGATGGGTGACTGCTGTTCTTGGGCTGATTCTTGCTTTTACTGCTTCTTAGCAATAAGAGTTTTGCAAAAGTTCAGCTATTATATCCATCTAAACGGGGACTTAATTATAGTCTATAACAACTTCAAGCGACCTATAACATCTTTGAGAAAAGAGCTGATACTAAAAAACACCTTACGAATATACAGTCATTTAATAATTTTGGCATATTGCTTTTAGTTTTCATTTTTTACTTAATTGCCGGCTGACTTATTCCGATAGAATCTCCTGAAACGAAAAAAATAATTGCTCGGCCAATAATAAGGATAAGAAAATGGAAATTCAAAATTTGCCGGAAAACGTTATTTTAGTGAAGCTCTCTTCAAGTGACCCGAATATCTACAATGAGCTTAAAGAATTGAATGAAACCATAAGTCAAAAAAGTGATTGCGATGTAGTTTTGGATTTTTCCTGCGTGGAAATAATCAATTCATCGAATATCAGCAACCTTCTGTTGTTACGAGGCTTCCTGGAAAAAAAGGGTAGAAGGCTCATTCTCTATAACGTGCAGACTATTACAAAGTGCATTTTTGTTGTTGCAGGTCTTTCCGAATCATTTGCTTTTGTAGATGATATGGAGGACGTTCTCAAGGCTGTTCAAAGCACGGCTTAGACCAATTTTTCAAACAGCTTTATTTTTCATAAGTAAATATCCGAATGCCGTAAAACAAAACAGCGTTATTGAAGATGGCTCCGGAACTGCGTTTGTATCCACTATTTCTGCATTTTGATTATTAATTCGTATAGGCGTGTTTTGTAGCTTATCCCAAGGGGATCTCCATCTGGTAACTATGTCACTCGATTGAGATATTTCTTTGAGCTGACGTGTAACATCAAGACAATCCTTATCTTCAGCGTCCTCACTTTGCACAATAATGATACTGTATTTGAAATCAGGTTTATAGGGACGCCCTATCGAGCCTGGCTCGTAGCTTCCGCCTACAAAATTGTACAATACATTTTCGATAGCTCTATATCGAAATTCCTGGGCGGGTATCCATTCGACATTTGCTGCATCTCTCAAGCCACAGCTTATCCACCAGGGATAACGATATAGTATCGAGTCATTCGTAAAAGAATTGGCTACTGCCCAATTGTAAATTCCGGGTATTTCGAGTTCAATTTCTGTTTCAAAAACAGGAACAGCTTCGAGTTTTGCATCGGTGCAAAATACAACCATTGCAGACAAAACAAAAAGCGAGAATTTCCATGCTACGGGTGAAAAATTTGCTTTGGCGGTATTATTGATTTTGGGTATAGGTCTATTTGCGAAACATTTTGCTGCGCACGGACCTGGCGCCACAGGTATCGATATTTTTCCGCCGGGTCCGAGTTGCGGCTTGCGCCGAAACTTTAGCTCGTTTCTGTCTTCTCCCGTCTGTCGGGAATTTTCGTCCTTGATTGTATCCCTCATGGATACTTTCCCTTCCCAAAACACCCTACATTCCATTTTAATGTGAAACAGCAAACTACGTCACATTTTGCATTGTATTATAACTATTATAGGACTATTGTCAAATTATTTAAATTTATTTTTTACGTCATGTTATTTCTTAAAGTAGCTTGCCTTGATCCAGTTGAAGTTTAATATCAAGTGGAAAATGACGAGTGCAAGCAGTATCATCCCGCCGCCTTTGTGAATAATCTCGAACTGCTCACCATTTAGCTTCATTGCAAACATTCCCGATAACACCTGGCTGATAACCAATATTAGCAGAACCGGATTTGTGATTTTTAGAATAGTGTTCTTTTTCATAATTAGTCCCTGCAAAAGAAACAAGTGAAGCGTTCCGAAGAACGCTTCAC
>CAYSHS010000332.1:0-1879 GCA_964430845.1 uncultured Pirellulales bacterium
TTCACATTGCCGGCTTCCGCGTGGTCGAGGTACATTGCTACGCCGCCAAGCTCTACGCCGTCAATCAGTTCCTCTTTCCTTATGCCCATGATGTCCATCGACATCGTGCACGCTACGAGCTTGATTCCTGAAGCCACGGCCTTTTCGATAAGTTCTTCGAGTGATGAGACGTTCTTTTGCTGCATGACGCCTTTCATCATTGCTGTTCCAAGTCCGGCCATATTCATTTTCGAGAGTTTCAGCTTTGACGCTCCCCGGGGCATCATCATTGCGAACATTTTTTCAATCATTTTTTTATGAACCTTTGCGGCTGGTTTTTTGCGCAAAACGTTAAGTCCCCAGAATGTAAAGAACATTGTGACATCGGAATCCATGGAAGCCGCACCGTTGGCTATGATGAATGAAGCCATCACTCTGTCGAAATCATTGCTGAATACGATTATTGTTTTGCTCTTGCGAGTTTTGTCACTTACGACACATGTTTTTGTCTGCCTTTTGACTATCGTTGCTTTCAAAGTTCCATCTTCTTTTTCCAAGTTTGCAAGCTCATTGCCTGTGCTGTGACACCATGCGGGAATATCCATTGCAAAACCCGGGTCGCGTGTGGAAATTGTCACTGCCTGTCCGGCTTCTATCTTGTTAATTTCTTCTTTAAGTGTCAAAATCGGTCCGGGACATTGCAGAGCACACGCATCTATATGTTTGACTGGTTCAGCCATTCTTTTTTTCTCCTTTGTTGTGTCCATACTTACGGTGCCTGTATCATCTTTCATCTCAACTTTTTCGTGAGGTATTATCGGCTCAGAGCCAGTCGATACAGCCATCTTGAATGTCTTATATCCACCCGTTAAATTCCTGCAGTTAAATCCATTTTGTGAAAGTATGCGGCAGGCTATATAGGCTCTCAAACCAACATGGCAGAATACTAATAATTCCTTGTCTTTAGGCAGCTCATTTAAGCGGCTGCGTAACTTGTCAACTGGAATGTTAATAGCGCCGCTTATTGTACCTGCTTCGACTTCCACAGGTGTTCGCACGTCAACAAGCAGTTGTTTTTCGCCTGGATTAAGGACATCCTCGACATGACAAATCCTGGCATTTCCGTCAAGAACATTAGACGCAACGAAACCTGCATAGTTAATCGGGTCTTTTGCCGACCCGTAGGGTGGGGCATAAGCAAGCTCAAGCTCTGTAAGTTCACGTACAGTCATACCAGCGCGAATCGCGGTAGCGAGCACATCTATACGTTTGTCAACTCCGTCTGAACCAATTGCCTGCGCACCTAAAACTTTTCCGTTTTCAGGATCGAAAATCAGCTTCAAACTTATTTGACTTGCGCCCGGGTAATAAGTGGCGTGACTTGCGGGATGTACATATATTTTTTCGTAAGATTTACACAATCTTTTAAGTGTTTTTTCACTTAATCCTGTCATACCGACTGTCAGGTCGAATACTTTGCAGATTCCTGTTCCCTGAGTTTTCTTATATTTGCTTCCAAGTCCCATTATATTATCAGCCGAGATGCGTCCCTGCCTGTTGGCTGGTCCCGCAAGGGGAACAAGGCTGGCAAAACCTCCGACAAAATCTTCGACTTCAACTGCGTCACCGACCGCATAAATGTCAGGATCGCTTGTCCGCATATGTTCATCGACAACGATTCCTCCACGAGAGCCTATTGTTATACCCGCGTCTTTGGCAAGTTTAGTCTCTGGTCTTACACCGACTGCTACTATTACTGTTGTACATGAAACTGTGTCACCGGAGCTTAAATGAACTATCAACTGTGAGTCATGCTCTTCGATGGCTGTTACAGAATTACCAAGCCGCAAATCTACACCGTGCATTCTTAGCTGCATACCCACAGAAGACGCCATTTCAT
>CAYSHS010000332.1:1889-4176 GCA_964430845.1 uncultured Pirellulales bacterium
CGGCAACCTCAACACCGGGCCCCATTCCTCCAGGAACACCTGCTGCTCAAGCTCAGCTAAAGTTACCTGCACTTTGCGATGGCGAAGTGCTTCAGCCATTTCAAGACCGATATATCCGCCGCCAACGATTAAAACGCGCCCTTCCGGGTTCTGGTCTATCGTCTGCTTTATAGCGTCCATATCGGCGATAGACCTTAGTGTGAATACATTTTTCGACTTAATACCAGGGATATTCGGCTTTACAGGCTCGGCGCCGGGACTCAATACCAGTTTGTCGTAAGGCTGGCGATATTCTCGATTATGCGCTAACTCACGAACAATGACTTCCTTTGTCTGCCTGTCTATTCCTGTGACTTCTGATTTTGTATGCACTTCAATATTGAAACGTGACTTCATCGCCTGCGGCGTCTGAATTAGAAGTCTCGAACGATTTGCGATAGTGCCGCCAATGTGATATGGCAGTCCGCAGTTTGCGAACGAAATGTGCTCACCTCGCTCGAATATCATTATTTGTGCAGATTCGTTAAGACGTCTTGCTCTCGCCGCGGCGGAAGCACCGCCTGCAACACCACCGATTATTACTATTTTCATAAAATTCCTCATTTTGAAAAAAACTTTTTACGTCAGCTTGCAGTTCTTGCGAATACATTCGATAATCCCGACCAGCTCCGGTGCCGCGATAGTATAATAAACAGTCCTGCCGTCTCGCTTACTATCGAGAAGCTTGTGCCCCTTAAGCAGACGCAAGTGGTCACATGCCTGATTTGGATTTAGCTCGCACATCTGCGCTATTTCGTGAACAGCAAATTTACCCTGCATGAGAATCTCGACCATTCTGAGCCTGACCGGATGCGCAAGCACCTTGAGACATTCCGAAGCCTGGTCAAGAACTTCAACAGGCAATAAATTCAGTTTTTCTTCATTTTTTGTTACCATAAACTTATTCTCCATTATATTACATATCAATATATCAAAAGGTTTCGATATATCAATATAAAAATATGAATTTTCTTAGAATTTTTGAATAATATTCTCTTCGGCAACGCCTTATATTTGTGTAGAGAACAAATAACAAGTATAATAGTGCTATGGAGATTTAAAAAATGGCGGAAAGTGAATTTATATTATTGAGGCGTTTTTCCACGAACGGTGACGCAGAGGCGTTTGTCCAAATAATAAAGCAACATGCTCCTATGGTCTATGGAGTATGCCTGCGTATCCTTGCAAACAGGGAAATAGCCGCTGATGTCGTACAGGATACCTTTTTCCAACTGATTCGCGATGCGACAGAGATAACCGGCTCGCTCCCCAACTGGCTTCACAAGGTAGCTACGCATAGAGCAATTGACATTATCCGCAGCGATTCACAACGAAAACAGCGCGAATTAATATATGCGGCCAATCAGGGAAATATTGATTCTGAAGATAATAAAGCCGCATGGCGGGAAATTTCAGTTATTATCGATGAGGAACTTGACGACCTTGACGACCGGACACGAGAGGTTCTTATCCTGCATTTTTTCGAAGGCTTGACAATGACTGATATTGCTGAGAAATGTAACATATCACAGCCAACCGTCTCCCGCTGGATGGAATCAGGCATTGAATTACTTCGTCTCAAATTAAAATCACGGGGCGTTATAGTTCCTGCGGCTGTGTTTATAACTCTTTTGAGTGGAAACATCGTAAAAGCCGCTCCTGCTTCTATAATGAAGGAGCTTGGCAAAATCGCAATTGCAGGTTGTAGAGACGCACGGCCGTACGTCTCTACCATCGGCGCTAAAATCGCATCAAGTATTTCTGCAGGTGTTACCATAAAGACAAAAATTATGGCTGGTATCCTGATTGTTTTACTTGGGGCTGGTTTGACTGCTATTTCTTCGTTTTTTGCAAATGGGGAAGATAAACCTGCAAGTCCGTTTGAATTAATCAGCAAGTCATTACAAAAAGGATCCCACTTTGATCCAAATACAAATATCACAGTTTCAAAATTACTTGACAAGCTAAGTGAGAAATTAGATTCATTCAACGCTATTATAGTCAAGTCTGAATACTCTGTAGAGTTTGATTACAACTTCAGTAATAATTTGAGTGACTCACCTTTTGCAGGCCGCAGTTACAAGGGAACGAAATATGAACGGGCTGAATATCGCAGAGATGGCGAACGTGTACATTGCCGCACTTACGAATGGGGTAATGTCAATCAACAAGGTCCTGACATACCTAAGGAACATCCATTATATAACTTAAATAACTACGCTGATGGGCAGTTATACCAGAATGGTAA
>CAYSHS010000333.1:0-4159 GCA_964430845.1 uncultured Pirellulales bacterium
TGATCAAAAGCCGAAAGAAATTGACCAAATGCCATTTGGAATTATATTTCTTGGAGCATTGATAACCCTGCTAATAATAACTCTCTTGTTTTGGGATGAATCAGACGGTATTAAAAACTTGCGGATTCTGGCATTAGCGATACCTTTTGTAATATTAGAAATTATGTTTTACGCTTACATTCTCAAAAGAGAGGAGACATTTTATAGAGAGAATACGCTCAGGAGGATACAACATGAAAAAAAGGCTTTGGAAGAAAGAACAAGAATAAACCGGCAACGAGAAGGAATAGCCGGCCAACTTGATGTCAGGCTCAATAGGGTAATTGCTTCGAACCTGCTCCTGCTGCGTATGTTACGTTCTAAAGTATTTATACGTTTGCTTGTCTTTACCGTGACCTTTCTAATATTCTGGGGTATTTTCAATTTTAGAATCAGGCCTTCGTTAATACCCGGGCTAATAGCAGGATTTCTGGCGGGAGAAATATGGCAAAGAATTGTCAGATATCGAATAGCTGCATTATTTGAAAAAGAATTTCCCTCAGGCTCACCAGAAAGAGCGGCTGCAATAGAGCATCTCAATGAAAATAGTCATGCTTATTGGTTTGCCCCGGAATTGCTCAAAGTTGTAAGAATATAAGGCAAGATGAATTAAACTCTAAAATAACGAAAGGAAGTAAGCCAAGCCTCCGCTTTTTCTCGGTATCAGCTTACTTCCGATTGTCACTATGTTTTTTATTCTACTTTGTACCGCCTGTGTTTTGGCTGGCAGGTGGTGTCGGATTTGGCTGTGAAAAGGAGAAGCTCTTTTGCATCGCCTGCTGACGCACCGTATTGGTAATTGCAGAGCCGAGGGTATTCCGGCCTGATGCCTGTTTTTGCATTTCTATTTTTATAAATGCCTCCCGCTGGGTGTTCAGCTCCTGTATCCTCTTTTGAATTGTCAAACGCTCAGATGCCTTTGTATCAGTGTATGCCTGTCTTTCGTCAACTGTCATCGTCTGCATATTTTCAGGAAGGTCTTCCTTTTTAATATCTTTCAAATCCACTTTCTTGTCTTTGAGTGCATCGACGAGGTCCCAATCACTGTTTCTGTAATTAGAGGAGGCTTTTGCCATCGTCCTGGCTGAAGAAGTCCTTTGTGAAATTCCAGAAGCGTTCCTGTCTTGTACGTTTTGTCTTTCAAGACCAGCTATCCCGCCGCTTCCAAAGGCGATATATGTACCGTTAAGTTTCACGTTTAGCTCGGCGATTTCCTTATCCTGTGGAGCATTGATTTGCGCAACCTTTCGGTTCTGGTCGATGTTCAGGAAACTTCCGTCAGCTAAAACAGCTCCGTCTTTCCAATGCCCCTGGATGCCTTCGCTTTCAGAGCCGCAGTGGATGGTGTTGACGATGATTCCTTTGGCGATTGCCTCTTTGCATGATTTGTTGTAATCGACAGAACCCTGTGTGAAAGGCTCGTTGCCCGCGATGAAAATCACCTTCAAATCGTTAAACGAATTGCTCCACTGGAGTGACCTGGTTGCCTCCTGAATCACCCAGCCGCAATATTCCTCGCCGCCATTGGTTTTCAGTGCGAAAAGCTCTTCCGAAATTTTATCGAGGTCTGTTGTGAACGGGACAATTTGCCTGATGAAACCATCTTTCTTATCAAGTGATTGCTTGCCGTACTCATAGAGGGCTACCTGCAAATCAGGCTCCATACCATTTCTTTTAGCGAAGATAAATTCATTAACGATTGACCACAATTCGGTTTTTGCCTGCTCGATAAGGCCAGACATACTGCCGCTCGTATCAAGCAGAATCGCCATTTGAACGAGAGGTTTTGCAGGCTTTATCGCCGAAACTACTGCTGGTGCCGGAGTCGTAGTTGATGGAATTTCGACTACAGCAACATGTTCGACCGTATCGACCGAGCCTGCAAAGCACACTGCGGCTGCTACAATAGATAGTGACATTAATGCAATTATTTTTTTCATTTTTTTCCCTTTCAAAATAAAAACCGCGTTCTTTTAATTTGAATTTTTAACCAGTACCGGTTCGTTATCTACCATCAAAAGAACGTCACCTCGAAGGGCAATGCTGCCCTGGCGATTTTCTTTTGCTAATCTTTGTGCAAGCTCAAGGAACTCGTCCGAACCGAACTCGATTGTCTTCTTTGGCTGGATTTGCCTTTCTTTCTCGACAAGCCTGCTGTCCACCCAGCGATTTCCCCTGCGATAATATGCCATGTCATTTATCTGCTGAACAGTCGAAATCGAAACGCGATCCATATTTTCATTTATATATGAATTATCAATGTTCAGAAATTTCTGGTCTTTCTGGAATTCCATATTGAGACTCTGGTTCACGGCACCTGAGCCTGTTCGGCTCGACATTGCCCTTTTTTCGAGCATACCTCCAACTCCGCTCATTACATCTGATCTTCGGCTCAGATCGGTTCCTTCTCTTGCAAGGAATGCTGTATATTCAGTCAAAATTCCAAACTCTGTGGACAAGCTTACAATCTCATCGACAAGCTCTTTGACTTTCGGATTATTCCTGTCGATACTCGAATCGGCTCCTATCTGGCGAACTTCGTCGATAAGCTCTGCAATTTTTCGGCTCGCCCACAAACGCGGCACGAAACCATTTTTTACATTCTCCTTATCGAAATTAAATGTGAACTTAAACGATTTCTTTTTACCAAGGTAATTGCCGGTAATTCTGAATGTAATAGGTTTTTTGCCAACATATTGGCCGAGCAGTATAAGCTGGTCGCCCTCGAACATGTCGGGTAATTTGCTGGGGATAATGTCACGAGTCCTGCCTATTGCATAGCCTCCGTCTTCGTCAATAACGTCAAGCTCGGGATCAGCGATAACAGGACCTGTCAGCCTGTTGAAAACCCTGCCGACTTTCACCTCGACATCTTCTTTCGGCAAAACGAACTCAGCCCTCGCCCTTGATTCCGCTGCAATCTTTTCCAGCAAAGGCGCGTTCACATCAAAACCCACGCCAAATGTGAAAACACGCCTTTTATAAGGATTCGATTTTGTCACCACATCACGAATAACGATTTCGGATGTCTGGCCTATCGTAGGCAGGCCGTCAGTCAGGAACAGAACTATCGGAAGCATATCCTCTGTCGGCTCCTGGTTAAGCGCTTCTACAAGTGCATCGTAAATATTCGTGCCGCCTATCGCGGTGATGCCTTCTATATATGCCTGGGCAGCTTTTTCCGTCTCTTTCGTTTTTATCACAGGTTTGACAGCAAATTTTTCGACGGTATTGCTGTAAATGATAATATTAAACGCTTCACCCATTTTTAGACCTGAGATAATCTGCAAGGCGGCTTCCTTGACCTGCTCGATTTTCTCGTTCTTCATACTTCCCGACCGGTCAATCACCAGGGTCAGCTCCCTTTTTATCACAGGGGCATCTGTGTTATGCGCACCAATAGGAAGGCCGGCGAGAAGCAAAAAATAACCTCCTCCAACTTTTTCATCGGGATAAGCAAACATCGAAGCTGATACTCCATTGTCCTGGAAAAGATAAGACAGTCTGAAAGGACCTGGGACATTAGCTCCTTTTTCAGTATGAGCGGTAACAACTATCGAATCGTTCTTTTCCTGCATATTCTCAAGGTCGATTTTTTTCAGACCAACCAGGTTATGAGTCGGAGAATATACTGTCGAGATGGGACGTTTTGATTTTATATTAACCTTGATTTCCCACGGGACTTTATACTCCAGCGATTCGGTACGCGGCAGAAAATAATCCACACGATTGCCATCGACCTCGAGTAAATTTTCATAAGTCAATCGCACTTTCTGACTGCTTCCTGCATCAACGGGAAAAACGCTCGAGCGAATTAAATTGTACCCGATGAATTCCACAAGCGCCGGGTCGCGAATTTTGGATACAAGATTATTATATATTCGCCTGGCCTCGTCTTTGGGAAGGACCTGGGCTGTTATCATTCTGCCAGGTCCATCATAAGCAAAGCCACGAACTACCGCACCGTCAGGCACCGGGAAAATCAGCTCCGCCTCCTGTCTGCGACTGGATGTATTATGAAGACGAATTTCTATAGTGGTGGTTGCCGTGTTTTCAAGGATATCAACCAGCGCACTTACATCTGTTATTTCGACTTCGCCTGCCCTATCGGGAGCAAATG
>CAYSHS010000334.1:0-4145 GCA_964430845.1 uncultured Pirellulales bacterium
TATATATGTTCAATCCTATTTGCAGCTCACTTCGAGCGGTTCAGCAGGCCAGTGAACTTAAAAAAGTGCAGCGAATATTAGGCTGTTCACGTGCGTCACTTGGCTCTCTGTCGGAAGCATCGACCGTTTTTGACAGTGCATTAATGGAGGAAATCGTACAGAATTTAGGCTCTCAGCTCAAACCCATATCCGGTAACACCAAACTTAATGAAATTGACGCTATACTTACCGCCGTTGACGGTACGCTGATTAATGCTCTTCCAAAAATGGCATGGGCCTTGTGGAAAAAAGATATGATGGCGATTAAAGCCCGTTTGCAAAAAATTTCCTAACGGGTTTAAGGCTCGATTCTTGTCGTAATTGCGGCCTCGTTTCATGCTGCGCTTATCCGGCTGGTATATTCCTCGATAGTTCATTCACTGCCCAATACTGGGGTAGAATCATGCTGAATAATGTCATTCAACTGCATTGCAAATTTTGTGCCGAACAGGATTGGGACATCATACTAATTTATAATTTTAACTAGTGACGTACTCTATTTAAATTCCCATGCTTAGATGCTTTTCATGTAGCTTTTTTATAAAATGTGCCAAGCTATCAGGGACTACCGGAATGAAATTATATTTATTACAGAAATCCAGATAATAACAATGCAATTTATGGTAATGATAGTGGCTTTCCTTAGCAACTTTATTCTGTATTAAAACCGACTTTATACATTCAGGATTTCAGTAGATATCTTATGCATATGAAGTTAACGAGTTTTCCCATTAATACGCAAATATTCTTATTAAGAGGTTAGTAGAAATATTTCCTACATTTCTATTGTCAAAAACAAAATATCTATTACTATTAGGGAATATTAACGATAAAAGTTCATAATAACTTATTAGTATGAAGTGTGGAGTATGAAAAGGAGCTTTTTATGACGTTATATTGGAAACATCAGTTTATATGGTTTAATACTATCTCCGATGGTGCAACATTTAGTTCATAATCTCATGAAGTACCCCAGAAATATTTTTTGGCATTTGTCCATACCACGTTAGATTAAATAGAGGTTACCATGACTATACGATTCCACTGCCCAAAATGTGGCAAGCATTTCAAAGTTAGAGATGAACTCGCAGGCAAGTCAGGACGCTGTCCGTGTGGAAGTCACATTCGTATCCCAGTAAGTAACCAACAACTGCCTGCTCCGGAGGTTAAGACTCCACCATCGCTTCCATCAATCATCTCTGATGAAAGGAAAGTCGTTAGCAATGGATTACATGATCAGAATCATTCACGATGGAAGAGCAACTTGATACTCTGCATCTGTGTCATTGCGTTGATCGTTCTGGTCGTCAGCTTAGCGGCCAGCGTCCCGACGCCCAGAGATGTCTCTCCTGGCACATCTCAGTACCAGAACACAACTCAATACAAAGGAGAAGAAGCTCCACTAACGGTTGTGACTGTAATACTTGCTATAGTGATATTGCTCATTTTTCCCGCTTCCCTCATTCTTATATTTGTTTCTATGTGGAAGGTTTTCACAAAAGCAGGCCAGCCAGGATGGGCCATACTTATTCCGATCTATAACAATCTCGTATTCTTGAGGATAGCCGGCAAACCAGCATGGTGGCTTCTTTGGAGTTTCTTTCCCATAATTGGACCGCTTCTTGGTATAATCTTTTCTGTTTTGACCATTAGTGCAATTGCATCTAATTTTGGCAAGAGTGCTTGGTTTACAGCTGGATTGATTTTTCTGCCCTTTGTCTATTTTCAGATCCTGGCATTTGGAGAAGCATATTATATAGAGGTGTGAATGGAATTAACTACGGTGACTAATCTGCACATTAATTTGGGGACACCATCAATCTTGTTCGGCACTTTATTTGCTCTTCGGACTAATCTTGGAACACTATACTAATTTATTAGACTAACATGGATTATATGAAGTGGAGAGTTGACAAGTAATAATTTCCCGTTTTATCATATATTAAATGGATTTCAAAAAGGATAAACTTTATAGTAAGTTTAAAGGACTATTCAATAATATACCTTTTTGCTTCTTCAACCATATACATCGCTTTGCAATTCGGAGATTCTGAAACACGTGACATTAATAATATGGCATTCTGGGACAAGCTGAGTGAGATTTTTACTGCTACGCTGGAAATAGTCAGGGAGAAAGCGAAGGAAATGGGCATCGATCTCGATGCGATAGATTATATTAAAATAGCCTAAGAAAATGACCGCATCCATGAAATGGCCGAACAGCAGCCATACAGCTTAGCCGCAATGGAATATATTCAGATGGTAGATGAATGGTTCAAAATCAACGAAGTGAGGCTTAAAGAGAAAGGCAACGAACTATTATCGATAGCTCAGGCTAACTTTCCCGGCACAAGTCCCGATGATGACGCTTTTAAGATCAACGACTGTCTTGAAGTTATCCGCTGGTACCAACACCAAATATATGTTAAGCTCTGCCGGGCAGCAAGTGGAACGATTCGTACAGAATCTGAAAAACTTGTATACGTTCAGGGTGATGCTGATGGTTCGGCAAAGGTTGCCATTATCGGTATTGAACGTTCCAACGCCGCATGGATTGCTTTGATGCAGCATTTATTCGACCTTGAACCTGATATTCTTAATTTGCTCGTAATTCTGAAACGCCTTCTGTCTCAAGTTGAAATTGCCTTCCCCAAAGCCAGAGCCTTCATCCGTCCCGGTTTCGATACTTCTGGTTGAGTGTGATGTAGATTAAGATAATAATCCAGTGCCCGATGATGTGTTTTTTAACAGTTTGCTTTGATTTTAATCTTGGCGTGAAATCAGTTTTTAAAAAAAGTGAATAAAACATTGCAAAAATGGCGATTAGTTTGTATAGTCAGTAACCTTTTAAATAAACCCCATATATGATAGGGGTAAAATAATAACTTGATTCCTGCCTTTTCAGGATTGGCAGGATTGTATGGAGACTGAATAAATGTCGGAGCAAAGGTTGGCTGTAGTAACTGGAGCGGCAAGGGGAATTGGAAGAGCGATAGTTCTGGAATTATTGAAGAAAGGTCGCATAGTTGCTGGTCTTGACATTAATGAAGAACAGCTTGGCGAGCTGGAGAAAATAGTTAAAGAGGCTGGTTTTTCGGTAATTACCAGGAAAATTGATATTACAGAGACCAAAAAACTCACGGAAATACTCGAATCTCTTGCTTGCGAATATGGTGGAATCGGAATTCTGGTGAATAATGCAGGTATTACACGCGATAAACTCATGATGCAGATGAAAGAGGATGATTTTGATAAGGTAATCAGTATAAATCTTCGGGCAGCTTTTCTTGCTACTACAGTAGCACTTAAATCTATGGTGCGAAACAAGTTCGGTCGCATAGTCAATATGAGCTCAGTCGCGGCGGTTATGGGACAGGCAGGCTCGAGCAATTACGCAGCCAGTAAGGCTGGTCTTATCGGGATGACAAAATCTCTGGCACGTGAAGTGGGAAAAAAGAATATTACAGCCAACTGTATCGCACCGGGTTTTATTATGACAGAAATGACTGAAATCCTGCCGGATGCAGTAAAAGACGCCGCAAAACAGATTATTCCAGTCAGGCGATTCGGTCAGGTTGAGGATGTTGCAAGAGCAGTTTCTTTCCTTTCTGACGATGATTCCGGCTATATCACAGGGCAGGTGCTTTGTGTTGACGGCGGCATGGCTATGTAAAAAAAATAAAAAATAGTTGCCGGAATGTTTTTTTATGGTATTATACCCGCCGAAATAAGATTGTTGTTGTTAAATTTAAGATTAAAAAACGTATGATATTGAAAATAAATTCCTGTTTGATTTAGGGAGGAATACAAAGTGAGTGCTGACAGCATAGATGTTCAGGCAATAGAAAATAAAGTAATCGATATAATAAGCGAACAGATGGGCGCCGATAAGTCGGAAATTACAAAAGAAACCTCGTTTATCAACGATTTGAATGCCGACTCCCTTGATACAGTCGAATTAGTCATGGAATTCGAGGATGAGTTTGACATGAGCATCCCGGACGAGGAAGCCGAGAAAATTCAGACAGTCGGAGCCGCAATCGATTACATCGTCAACGTAATGCAATCAAAAAGCAAGGAATAGCGAACCAATTTAGCATGAGCAG
>CAYSHS010000335.1:0-4136 GCA_964430845.1 uncultured Pirellulales bacterium
TTTTCAGGGATATTGCCCATAAGCCAATACATTATCGAGCGAAGGTCCTCTGTTTTTACGATAAGTGTAAAAAGCATAATAACCGCCGAGAAAAAAGCATTTATCACAACGCCCGCGAGTAAAAGCGAAGTAACCTGATTTCTGCTTGAAAAATAACCGAAAAACCAAACAAGAGTGATAGATATAATCGCGCCAGTAAAAGCAAAAGCCGCGATAGGAATACCTGCAAGGAAATCCAATGTAATACCCGAAAGTACCATTGCGATTGCCGCACCAAGACCGGCTCCGCTCGAAATGCCAAGTATATACGGATCAGCTAATGGGTTTTTCAGAATTGCCTGTAAAACCGCACCAGAACAAGCTAATGCTGCTCCTATCAATACTCCAAAAAGAACTCGATATAATCTTACTATAAAAATTTGATAATCTAAATTGTATTCTGCTTTTGAAATGAAACCGGAAAATGCTTTTCGCAAAGAAATATCCTGAGTTCCCTGAGTTGTGCACAAAATCATAACAAGTAATAATATGGCAAAGCTAATTGCGATTCTTATTATCAAATCTTTTTTTGTTAAGGTTTTTGGCATTTTAGAAAACTGTTATTCTATTCTTCTTCTGTATTGTCACTATATAAGCAATGAGCAATTGTTTCAATTCCCGGTGGCAATCTTGGACCAAGCCGCAATATTTCATCTGAATCTAAAATAAATATTTTCTCATTCTTTACGGCAGGGATATTTTTATATTCACTCCAAAATACTTCTGCTCGCTTTTGCTGAAATTCGATATCTTTTTTGTTCATCGCTGATTGTATAATGACATCGGCACCACAAGATAAAATTTCCTCAGTGGATATGGATGGATATTGCTGCAGGGTTTCTCCTATAGCGTTTTGTCCACCCGCGGCTTCTATCAGTTCATTCAAAAAAGTATTTTTGCCTGCGACTCGTAATGGCTCTTGTTCGATTACCCATAAAACTTTTGGTTTATCATCGCGATGATATTTTGTCTGTAACTTGTTTATTTTATTTTCTATATCTGCCGCAAGTTTTTCTGCCTGTTCTTTTCTTGCGGTAGCTATTCCAATTTGTTTAATTCCATCATAAAGTTCGCTGAACGTTTCCATTCTTAGAACCAGAACAGGATAACCAAGTCCCTTCAGAGTATCCGCAACAGATTTTTGCTGTGGGAACCATAATGTAATTACCAAATCAGGTTTAGTCGCAAGAACGGGTTCTAAGCTTGGCTGCCAGAATGCGCTAACTTTATTTATATCAGCCACTTCAGGCGGATAATCACTATCATTCGATACTGCTACAAGTTTGTCACCGAGTCCGAGTGCAAAAAGAATTTCTGTAATGTTCGGAGCCAGTGACACTATGCGTTGCGGATTACCTGAAACATGATGTGTTCCTCTGGTTGATTGTCTCAGATTTGCAAAAAATGGTAATGAAATAGCTGCTAAAAATAATAAAGCAAACCAAATAAAATTAATGCGAAAAAAAGTTATCCAGTCTCTTCTCATTATGTTCTCTTGAATTGTTTTTCCAGCTCACTTATTGAAAACTCAATTGTAGTCGGCCTGCCGTGCGGACACCGGCTCGAACAATCCACATTTTCCTTATCTGCAAGTAATTGTTCTATTTCACTATTAGTTAATTTCTGGCCTGCTTTAATTGCGGCCTTGCACGCGGCCATGTCCAGAATCTCTTCGAGAAGCCTGTCTGTATCTATATCAGCTTTTTTATTTTCCAATATTTCTATTAAGTCCTGGATAAAATCGAGAGGCTCAGCTTTCGCAAGCAGAGTCGGAAACGCCTGGATTGCCATCGTTCTCGGTGCAAACGGAACAAGCTCGATTCCCAGCTTTTCTATCAGCTCAGAATTGTTTTCGAGCAGCTCTATCTGTGCTTCGGTAACCTCGAAACTTTCAGGCATTAAAAGTTTTTGCGACTGGAGCCTGTTTTCGCGAATACGTTTGCATAATGCTTCATACATAATTCGCTCGTGAAGTGCATGTTGATCGATAAGTACAAAGCCGTCGTCAGTCTGTGCCACGATGAAACTGTCGTGTATCTGCAAAAACTTCCTGTCGGATTGTGCGGCGGGGGGGATGTGTCTGTCAATTTCCCTTTGCTGCCTTGTGTGAGCCGAAGCCGCGGGACTATGTTTGAATTGAAATTGCGGCTGCCTCTGTGATGGCCTGTGTTTCTTAAAAAACTCAGCCATTGCATCAGCGATTTTCTGGTCATGTCCCATCTTCGTGCTCGATGAAATGCCATGCTGTCCGGTAGAAGGCAATTGGGCGGGCGTATGAAGATTTGTACCTAAAAGTTTTTCTCTTAATGCCCCGAGTATCTGTGAATGTACAAGATTTGCATTGTAAAAACGCACTTCGTTTTTCGTCGGGTGCACATTGACATCGTAATCTTCATGCGGCATCTTAATAAACAGGAAAACAACCGGGAACCTGTTAGGCTCCAAAAGTCCGCGATAGGCTTCTTTAATTGCGTGCGAGATGAATTTGTCATGAATGAATCTGCCGTTAAGAAAAATGTATTGAAACTTATTGCTTGTCCTTGAACTTTCGGGCCTTCCCATAAGCGCATGAATTTGTAAGCCTTTTTCACTGCTTTCGGTTTCTATCAAGTCATCTGAAATATTTCCCGATTGCGATGGAAAAAGAATTCCAATTCGCCTTCGCAGACTGTCACTTTCAAGCAGGCGATACACTTCCCTGTTATTGTGTATGAGAGTTAAATCCAGGTTTACATTCGCCAGGGCGATGTGAATAAAATGCTCTGTAATGTGTCCCATTTCTGTATTAGCGGTGCGCAGGAATTTTCTTCGAGCGGGTAATTTATAAAAAATATCTCTTATCTGAATCGTAGTTCCGTAATCGCCGCTGCATGGGCTGAAATTTGTTTTATCGCCGCAATCAATCTCAATGCAGTTTGCATCGTATTGCGTATCTCGTCCTTCGCTTTTTCTGTGTTCTGTGTTCTGTATTCTGTGTTCTATATTCTGTGTTCTGTATTCTGTCCTTAGCCTGCTTACAGCTTTGACCTGAGCAATCGAAGCGATGCTCGCCAAAGCTTCGCCGCGAAAACCGAGCGTCGAAATGCCAAGCAAATCCTTGCTTGTTTTAATTTTACTTGTCGCGTGCGGCTCAAATGCTTTTGCGAGGTCATCCGCATCCATGCCGCAGCCGTTATCAGTGATGGAAATCAGCTTTCGTCCGCCGTCTTCTATTGTTACGATAATTTTTGTTGCACCGGAATCGATACTATTTTCCATAAGTTCCTTGACCACACTGGCCGGTCGTTCAATAACCTCGCCTGCGGCTATCATATTTATCATATTCTGGTCAAGTAACTGTATCTGTCCCATAGTCATTTCATTGTACAGAGTAAACAGCCGCATTGTCGAGAGGTTTTTCTGTTGCAAAAATATTCGGTTTGGTTAAAATCCAATTGAAGTTGTATAACTGCAAAAAAATGAAGGAATTTGCAATGAAATGTGTTATCTGTAAACAAGGTCTGACACATGATGGTATGACTACAGTAACCCTTGAACGCGGTAATACAACTGTAGTTATTAAAGATGTGCCCGCCGAAATCTGCGAAAACTGCGGCGAGTATTATCTCAGCGAGGAAGTAACAGAAAAAGTTCAGAACCTTGCCGAACAGGCTGTCCTGCATGGCGCTGAGATTGAAGTATTGCGTTACGCCGCTTGATGTTAAGATACCTGTGATTATCAAGCTGGTTGTTCAATTATCTCGCCTGCGGCTATCATATTCTTCTCAAGTAACTCTATCTGTCCCATAGAAGTTTCATTGTACTGGTTTTTAAACGTAATTCCAGCTTTTTATTAAGACACGGACTCACTCAGGATTAACACGGCTATTTAATTACCGAAAACACAGGGCGGATAACTGAAGAAAAAATACAGTGGGGATTATTGCCATTGACAGTGGATTCGGTTTGGGTAAAATATATCCGCCGTTAGGATAAGGAAAGAAATGTTATATAAACTAAAAGAGCATCTATACTATTGTTATGGTTCTTTCGCAGATAAGAGAATCAAGAGAATCGAAAAAGGGAGTACTTTCATTGGCGATACGCGAGATAATGGC
>CAYSHS010000336.1:0-4122 GCA_964430845.1 uncultured Pirellulales bacterium
AGCGGCTTTATATCCTTTTTTATTAAAGTCATAATCTGTTTACCAGCCGCCTTGTAAAGCTCTTGTCTTTTCGGATCAATTGCCAGAATTGTACCGTTTCCGGGCAAAGCCATTCCGATAGCTTCACAGAGGCAGTTCATTGAATTAGCTGTGAACATACCAGAACAGCTTCCCTCTGAAGGGCAGCCTGCACATTCGAGCTGTTTTAATTGAGCTTCATCGATTTTACCTGCGTTAAATTCCGCAACACCCTCGAAAACGCTGATAAGGTCAACAATCCTGCCGTTCTTGGTTTTTCCCGCGGCCATCGGTCCGCCTGAGACAAAAATTGTCGGGATATTCACCCTTACCGAAGCCATAAGCATCCCGGGTATAATTTTATCGCAGTTTGGAATGCAGATAAGCCCGTCAAAACAATGTGCACGAACCATTGTCTCGACCGAATCAGCAACTATTTCACGCGAAGCGAGGGAATATTTCATTCCCGTATGACCCATAGCAATCCCATCGCAGACTGCTATCGTATTAAATTCAAAAGGAGTTCCTCCTGCATCGCGAACCGCCTGCTTTACGACTTTGGCGACTTTGTCGAGATGAACATGACCCGGTACAATCTCACAAAAACTGTTGGCAATACCGATGAACGGCTTTTTAATATCAGAATCTTTAAGACCGACGGCACGCATAAGAGCGCGGTGAGGCGAACGCTGAAAACCTTTTTTGACTGTATCACTGTTCATAATATGTTTTCTCCAAATAATTTTTTGTAGCATGGGCATCTTGCCCATGTATTCGCGGGCAAGATGCCCGCGATACGTTTTTTTTGAAATATAACTTCATAATCAAAAATAAAGTATGCCTAACTTCATTTTTTCAGAACTCATACAGAAAAAGTTATCTTAAATACTTATTGTAATTTCTTTTCGCGGATAATTAAAGAAAAATCGTTTGTCTTTATATTTATAGTATGTACAATTATAATTTTGATATGTTTTATAATTTTACTTGGAGAACAAAAAATGAAAAAATGTAAATTTTATATTTTCGCAACAGGCTTAACCTTCAGCTTGTTTCTTTTAGCTTCGGGCTGCGATCAACCTGTGAAATTAGCTTTAAAGATAACACAGGGTCAAACAGGCAGTTACAGGCTGAAAACTATAGCTCAAAGGAAAGTTTCATTGGAAGGCCGTCAGCCCGAAAATCCTGCAGCTTTCCAGGGAGGCCAGACGACCGACAAAATCGAAATGGTATTTGATCAAATGATACAAAGCATAGACTCTGCCGGCAACGCGACCGAAAAAATTACAATCAGGGAATTGAAATATTTTGCGGAAATAAGGGACCAGACTGTCGTGGACTTCGACAGCACGAAAAATAAAGACTCCAACAATGCCTTTGCAGCTCTGATTGGGCAAAGTTATACCATCGAAATTACACCTTCGGGACAAGTTTCCAGAATTATCGACGTCAATACTGCTTTAGCCGCTATAAAAGATATTCCTTCCAACAACGAAGCTGCGGTAAGGCTGCTCTCTGACAAAACTATCGAGAGACGCCATTCTATCCCCCTGCCTGATACTAATCATAATAAAGTCAGTGCAGGAGATACATGGAGCAATGTAACGAGCTATGATTTTGGCTTAATGGGTTTTAGAACTTTCGAGCGAGCTTATACTTTGGAAAAAATTGAAAAAGCTGATGGAGAGCTAAATGCTATTGTTGACATGAGCGCGATACCATCAGTCGAAGGCGCGAAGGAAACATATGAGGAGCGAGGAAATACCGGGACTCCGCCCATGACTGATATCAGGCAAACATACACAGGCCAGATGAAGTTTGATATAACTAAAGGGAAATTAATAACATATGAGGAAAACTTAAAAAATGAATGGCTTGTTGTCCCGCCAGGTTCAGGCCAAACAGGGCCTCCAAGTGCCTTGAACATGACGGCAATACAATCGTACGATATCGAAAAGATTAATTGAGAATTTTTCAATAAAATATTTATTCAAACAACTCGAGGGAAACTGTTTGCACAAAATACTAACAATCTCGATATTGCTTGTTTTAAGCATTGCAGAAGGATGTGGAAATAAAGGTATATTAAAAAATCCAAAGAAAAAAAATATACTTTTAACAGTAGATTTCCGGCAAGGCAAGACATTGCAATACAAATTTACATCAGAAAGAAATGTAACTGTCGATTGGAATCCTTCGGAAAGTGCTGCAGGGGAAAACGAGCCTGTCCTGATTAAATCTATGGAAAAACTGGATTTAATCATGGCATACACTCCGATTGAAATCAACCCTTATGGCCTTACAACTATAAAAGCCACATGCCAGGCGGCTAAGGTCGGGAGGAACGAAGGCACACAGAAAGATCCTGCAGAATACTTTATGGACAAATCTTTCACGTTCACTATCGATCCGACCGGTAAAATACACGATAATTCTCAATTAGAAAATCTAATCAAACAGGTTGGCGAAAAAGCATTTATTCACGAGTCCGGGCAAGGCACAATAAAACAGCCGGATATGATAGGTGATTTCATTGCAACTCAATGGTTTCTGTGGGACTCGATTTCAAGTATTCCAAACGCATCACAGGGTTTAAGCATAGGACAAAGCTGGACATCGAAATTGCCTGTTCCCACACCTATGGTCAGCAGGCTGGCCAGGGATGTCATTTACACGCTCGATGAAATTCACAGGAACGAGAATGGAAATATTGCACTGATAAATAACTCATACGACAAAGCAGATTCAGTGCCGCAAAGCTGGCCTGTCCCTTATACCGGCAGTTTCCAAATGAGAGGCACATTCGGCCTGCTCGGAAGTTACAAGCTTCTCGACCTGGCAGGTCAGGGACGTGAGCTTTTCAATATCGACTCGGGACAAATAGAGGAAAATAACCAGCATTACGAGGTGAATATCCAGGCTTCGGTACCTCTTGGGCTTGATGTAAAACCCGTCATAAATATAAAGCAAACAATCTCTATGAAACTTGTCGAAGAATAGAAATAGACACCTGCTGAAAATAAAAAGAAAGAAAAAAACAAATGACTGAACGAAGTAATTTATGGGCGCCCTGGCGAATCAATTATATTCTTGGCTTGGGCACAGATCAATCTTCAGTGAAAGAAAACAACTCCCAGGCATCCGAGAATATCGATTGTTTTCTCTGTCATAATCTCATTCATCCACAGAATGACGATGAAAATCTTGTTTTATGGCGAACAGAAAGAAGCATAGTCGTTTTGAATCGCTTCCCCTACAATAACGGCCACCTGCTTATAGCTCCAGCCAGGCATATCCCCGACCTCGACCAGGCAAGCGAAGAAGAATTACTGGACATGATTAAGCTCATCAGGGAAGCACAAAGAGCTTTGTCGCTTGCTATCAAACCTCACGGCTTTAACGTCGGTATGAACTTCAGCCGATGCGCAGGAGCCGGACTGCCGGGCCATCTGCATATCCATGTTGTGCCGCGATGGGACGGCGATACGAATTTTATGAGCGTTTGCTGTGATACAAAAGTCATCAGCCAGAGTTTGGCGGAGCTTCTTAAATTACTGAAAAAAGTCAGTAGTGAAAACAAACTCCCGGATTTATGAAGAAACTTTTTACATACAGGCTTTCTTGAATTATGGCGGAAGATTTTAGCAATTATGCAGTTACCGATAAAAATACAAAGGGAAGGAGCTTCCCTGAGAATCCTCATCCTTATCGCTCGGATTTCGAGCGAGACCGCGATAGAATAATTCACTGTTCTGCATTCCGCAGGCTCGAAGGAAAATCGCAGGTTTTTACGCCGGGACTTGACGACTATTATCGCACTCGTCTTACACATAGTATCGAAGTGGCTCAAATAGGCAGAACAATCGCCAAAGAGCTTCAGCTTAACGAAGCTCTTACCGAAGCTATTTGTCTTGCGCATGACATCGGACATTCGCCTTTCGGACATGCCGGCGAAAAAACGCTAAACTGCCTGATGAAATCATACGGAGGTTTCGAGCATAACAGCCAGGCTCTGCGAATAGTCGATTTGCTCGAGCATCCATATCCTGATTTTATGGGCCTGAACCTGATGTACGAAACCAGGCTTGGTCTGGCAAAACATCA
>CAYSHS010000337.1:0-4112 GCA_964430845.1 uncultured Pirellulales bacterium
CATCAGCCGCAGAGACCGCAGAGGAAATAAACAAACTTAAAACTAAATAAAATAATACATTTTTCTTTTCCATCTTTTTTCCCTTTCAATCAGCATAGCATATAGTAATATCGTATAAAAGACCTCAACACTATATACTAAAGTCTGTAAACATTAGGTGTAATAATACAATTATGAGCTATTTTAGGATAATCCTTTGGTTTGATGATATTGGAGGTTCTTTGTTTGAATCTTTTTAAGTAGCTCTGGTGGTCGCATGTTTCTACATATCTTAGGTGTGAAATACCCGCCAGGTCCCTGGTTTGACTTAATTTTGCCCCTTTTGCGGCCATTTTGCGCACTGTTAACTGACCCTCTTCCTTATTAAGGCATCCCAGGGCATCGACAACAATTCTGACATTCTTGCCTCGCTGTAATAAGCCCAAGGCAGTCGCAATCACCGCATTTTCGGCATCAATACCTATTAAAACAAATTCATTTGCCACTAATTCGCTCAGTAGCCTGTCAATAAGAGGTTCCTCGAAGGGATCTATACAGCGTTTATGAAGGATTACCTGCCTGTGCACACGCAATATATCAGCAGGTAAAGAGTTCCAGCCATCCGCCGGAAAACTCACCCTGTCATTTAACAAGGTATAAGATATTTTTCGCTGACCATCTGTGCCTTCGAGACAATGTCCCATTGAACATTCGCCATTATTATAGAAAACTTCGGCAGTCGAGATTATTGGTATATCCTTGAGTCTTGCCCAGGCCATTATTCTGCGAATATTAGCCAGAATTCTCCGGCGATTCATTATACATAAGTCACTTTCAGAGGACAAAAAGTCTTTTTGTGTGTCGATGTCTATGAGAATATGTTTTCTTTGTTTTTTTAGTAGCTGCATAATCATTTTTCAGATCTCCTTTCTGAAACTCCAATCTGTCTCTTTATGACCTGATCGATTATCCATAAAATGTTTCTTTACGAGTCATTATTAACTTTTGTCTATTTTTTAGTGCCGCTTTTTAGTGCATAAGTAACGTTTTTTTTGGATATTTAAGCAGGGAAAATAAAGAAATATTTCAAAGAGTGACTAAAAAACTACCTGTACGTATCAAACCTGTTAATATAAGCAGAATGGGTAACTGTAACTCGACAATACCTAAAAAAAATATAAAATATTCTTTACCGAATAAAAATAAATTGTATAATGAATATATGGTGTCATGGAACCTGGGTATTTGAATCGCTGAAAACGTTTAATATTTGGTAATTCAGAATAAAAGGCTTCTGTAAAATTGATGGGAGAAGAAAATGGAAACGAAACGACTCCTGCATTCTTTGACGGGGATTTTTATTGTCTTCTGTGCTGTTGCAATTTTTACATGTCAAACTTATGGTGCAGATTCCAAAATCACAAAAACTACTGAAAAAACGCAGGTTAAAAAGCCTGAAGCTAAAAAAATCCCTGTCAAAACCACCCCTGTTAAAACAGCCAATCCCGCTTCAAATCCTTCGAGCTTCAAGCCCGATATGCCTTTGAGAGAAGCCATAGACATATTGCGCAATTCTACTGTCCCGCCATTGAATATAGTTGTGATGTGGAAAGACCTGGACGAGAATGCTGATATTACACGGGACACTCCCATAGGCATGGACGGCGTCTCCGGCGTTCCTCTGAAAACGCACTTGAGACTTCTTCTCATGTCACTTTCATCAGGCTCAACGGCCCAGCTTGGTTACATTGTCGATGGTAATGTAATAATAATCGGTACGAAAGACTCACTGCCGAAAAAGATGGTCACACGAGTTTATGACATATCCGACCTGGTAGCACCGCCTTCCATGGCTGGTATGATGCCAGGCATGGGGATGGGGATAGGCATGGGTGTAGGAATGAATATGGGCATGATGCCATATGGAAACATGATGTATGGAAACACAATGTATGGAAACACGCCCTACGGAGCCACAGGGACAATGACACCATACGGAAACACAGGATACCCAAACCAGGGATACATAAACCAGGGTTACATAAACCAGGGACAAACAAATTACAACAACCAACAAAGACCTATTGGTATAGGTCTCGGTTTTTAGTTCAGGCATAAAAGAAAATAGTCTGCATAGATACTTTATGAAAGATTTGTTCCGAAGGTCATGAATTACAACTATCGACTCTAACTCTGCGATATAGCTTTTTATCTTTTCTTCTTGTCTCAACTGACAAGTTAACCTAAAATACTCTCCGTATGGATTTTTGGAAGGAGTATAACGTTAAATAAACAATATGAGTCAGAAAATATTTGATAATAGGAATAAAAGTGAGTGCTATATTGGGATTTATCTCTATTTTCTTTGGAATTATTTCTTTTATGTTAGGAATTGTCTCTTTAATAAAATAACTTTTCGAATTCTTATTTGGGTGTAGATAGCAGTACGAGCGTTTGTTTCTTTTCTTCGTTCAATTAAGCTCGGTTATTATCTAATACTTCTTTAATCAATAAATTATCATCCTTGCACTTTTTTCTATAATGGCTAAGATATTGGGTTTTAACGAATTATGAATTTATTTTATGATTCGCTTTTGTATTATTAAAGTAAAAAGTTTGTAAAAAAAGGTATTTAATATGGTAAAAGCATGCGAAGGAAAGGGTGCAATTTTTGATTTGGATGGAGTTTTGATTGATTCCGGCCCGGCACACAGGCAGTCGTGGTATGATTTGGCTGCAAGGGAAGGCTATAAGATGTCGGATGAGTTTTTTTATAACACGTTCGGTATGCAGAACGCCCAGGTACTTCCGATGCTGGCTGGCAAAGAGTTGACTCCAGAGAAAATGGACAAGCTCTCGGACTGGAAAGAGCAGCGCTACCGCGAGATTTTTTCCGAAACCATAAAACTGGCACAGGGAGCCGAGAGGCTTTTCAACGAATTGAAAACAGAAGATTTTTTGTTAGCTATTGGCTCATCGACACCAAAGGAAAACCTGGATTTCGTGATGGACAAGCTGAAAATAGAAAAATATTTCGATGCGATTGTCTCAAGCAAGGATGTTACAAGGGGTAAACCATCACCGGATATTTTTCTTACAGCCGCAAAAAGGCTGTCGTTACAACCCCGGGATTGCATAGTTATCGAGGATTCGCTGCCTGGCATTGATGCGGCGAAGACTGCTGGAATGCTTGTAATCGCATTGACAACTACGAGAGACAGGGAAGAATTAACTGACGCGGATATTATCGTAAACAGCCTGGACGAACTCAAAGTCTGGGATTTCGTAACTATCCTCAAGGCGCAAGAGACAGCGTACAGCGTAGAGCGTATAGAAGATAGTAAAAACCTGAACGCTAAACGCTAATTAAAATTTAACAAGAGTTTTGCAAAAGTTCAGTTTAAGACAGGTAAAACATGGATAATCAAAAACTTTTATATGAAATCAGCGAGCTGAATAACCTTTTCAGGGAAGCTACGGGCATCCAGGGATTATTGAACAAAACCGTAGAAATGGTGGCATCTCATACCGATTCGGCTGTATGCTCGATTTATCTGTACAACTCCGAAACCAGTGAGCTTGTTCTGAGCGCAACACGAGGTCTTAATCCCGAATCTGTGGGCAATGTCAAACTCGCACTGGGACAGGGCTTAACTGGTCTCGCGTTAAAAGAGATGCGCCCTGTTTGTGAAATGGACGCCGCACATAATCCCAATTACAAATTCTTCCCGGGAATTTACGAGGAGCAATATGACTGCTTTCTTGCAGTCCCTATAGCACGCGGCATCTCCAAAATCGGAGTGCTTGTTCTCCAGCGTCAGAAAGGCAAATCATTCAGTGAATCCGATATTACAGCGCTGGAAACGGCTGCTTCGCAACTGGCGGATATAATTGAAAACGCCCGTTTCCTTATGTCCATGCATGAGCCTGCGTCGGAAATAGAAAAAACAATCGACATATTGCCTGAAGAGATTAAATTCGTCAGGGGAAAAATCGCATCCGAAGGTTTTGCCTATGGCCCATCAATCGTAACCGACAAAAAAAAGAATCTCGCCGCGATGATGCATCGCCAGTTCGACGACAAATATACGCTCAATGATTTCCACGAGGCAATCAATAAAACATCCTCGCAG
>CAYSHS010000338.1:0-3662 GCA_964430845.1 uncultured Pirellulales bacterium
CCTTCTCCGTCACTAATGGTATAGGTAAAAGAATCAGAACCGGAAAAGTTTTTATTTGGTGTGTATGTAATTGTCTTATTATCACTATTAATAACAATAGAGCCATGAGAGGCTTCTGTAGCTCCTAATACAGTCAACTGGTCATTGTCCACATCTGTATCATTTTTCAGCACATTTATTGTAACCAAAGGCGTATCTTCCTGCACCTCGACATTATCATCAGAAGCCACCGGGGGGTCGTTTATCGGTTTTACCATTATCGAAAAAGCGGCAGGATTGCTATCTGATGTGCCATCGCTGACCTTGAATGTAAAACTATCTACCCCGTGAAAATTCAACTCGGGAGTATAGATGAGATTCGGCTCAGTTCCGCTGAGGCTGCCGTGAGATGGCTTTGTTAATATCACAAAGGTAAGTAAATCACCTTCACTGTCGTTTCCTTTGAGTGAAATTTTAACAGGGGTATCTTCCTGGGTTATGGCGCTGCCTTCCATAGCTTCCGGAGGGGAGTTCGTTTTATGAAAAACAGTTACAATAATCCCTATACCCAGAAAAACTATCACAGCACCACTAATTAGTGCTCTTTTCATATTTGCCTCCATTCCTTTATTACAGCATTATTATTTTATCTATCTTATACTTTAAGATTATTTTGTCAAGAATCCTCTAAAAAAGACTTTTCTAAAAAATGCATCTTTACCAATAATAAAAAGTACCAATTACCATTATCTTAAAAGCATTTTACTCTTGCAACATTACAATTTTAAGCTTAAAATCTATGTTCCACTGAAAATAAAATTTCATTAATGGGTATTCTCAGAAGCAATAGCTTTGAGAATCGCTAATTGAAAATTGAAATATGTTTGAATCACTAACAGATAAATTTAGTTCCGTATTCCGTTCCCTTTCGGGTCGCGGCCGAATCACTGAAGCTAATATTTCCGATGCAATGCACGAAGTTCGAAAAGCGCTTCTCGAAGCGGATGTGAACTACAATGTAGTCAAGCAGTTCTGCAAGGATGTAACGCAAGCCGCTCTCGGAGCTGAAGTTATAAAAAGCCTGCATCCCGGACAGGTCATGGTAAAAATCGTCAATGACGAGCTTACAAAGCTCATGGGACCTGTCGATACGCGCATATATTTCGTATCTCCAGGCCCGACAGTTATAATGCTGGCAGGCCTGCAAGGCTGCGGCAAAACAACAACAGCGGCAAAACTGGCGAAATATCTAATTGCAAAAGGGAAAAAGCCGCTCCTGGTCGCAGATGACCTGCAAAGACCCGCCGCTATTGAGCAATTAAAGATTCTCGGCCAGCAACTGGAAATCGAAGTTTATAGCGAAGACAGCAAAAATGCGGTAAAAGTAGCGAAAAATGCCGTAAATTACGCCCAAAAGAATGGATATGATGTAGTCGTTCTTGATACCGCAGGCAGGCTGCATATCGACAAAGATATGATGGATGAGATTTCTGATGTCGCGAAAACTGTTACGCCGCACCAGATTTACCTCGTTTGCGATTCAATGACAGGTCAGGACGCAGTCAATTCCGCCAAACAATTCAATGAAATCTTAGAGCTTGACGGCGTTATCCTCACAAAACTCGATGGCGATGCACGTGGTGGTGCCGCTATCAGCGTAAAAGCAGTTACAGGAAAACCCATCAAATTTATCGGTGTCGGCGAAAAGTTGGACAAGCTCGAAGAATTCCATCCAGACCGCATGGCAGGCAGAATCCTGGGAATGGGCGATGTCGTATCGCTGGTAGAGAAGGCACAGGAGCATTTTGAAGCTGAAGAAGCCCAGAAGATGCAGCAGAAAATGGCTAAAGGCAACTTCGGCTTCGATGATTTTCTCAAGCAGATGCAGGCCGTTAAAAAAATGGGAGGCATGGGAAGCCTGCTAAAAATGATGCCTGGAATGGGACAGCTCAAAGATATGGATTTCGATGGCGCTGAAATGAAAAGAATGGAGGCAATGGTTTACTCCATGACACCTACCGAGAGGAAAGAACCGGATTCAATAGATTTATCCAGAAGACGAAGGATTGCCGCCGGCTCAGGAGTAGAAGTTCAGGAAGTTGCAGGATTGGTAAAAACCTTCAAACGCAGCAGGGATATGATGAAAGCAATAAGCGGCGGCGGTTTCGGAGGATTCAAGAACCTCCTTTCCGGGGGTATGAACTCCATCAGCCAGATGATGTCAAGCGGCAAAAAAATTAAGCAGAGGTCGAAAAGAAAGAGAATCATAAAGCGCAAAGGAAAGCTAAAACGGCGATAAATAAGAATATCTCTATCGAACAATACCTTGAAAAAGTTGCAGCCTTCTCAGACAACAAATACGGCGGTTTGGTCAGAAAGCAATTCCAGGACATAGAAGGCGCCAGTGAGCTGGCTATGCTGGCCTGTCCAAGCTCCGAGGAGCTGGAACAATTGAAAAAAGCGGTTGCAATTATGACTCCGTCAGAAAAACAGAATATAGAAAACCTCTCAGACGACCAGGTACAAAAAATCGCAGAAGACGCAGGCATCGAACCCGCCAACTTCGCAATTTTCATAAACGGCTACATCTTACAAAGCAAACGATTTTTATAAAATTCTTTTAAGATGCTAAAAAACTATCTACAAAATATATATAAAATCACACAGCAAGACGATGCCAGGGAAGAAAGCTATTATAAATCTCTGGCGGCACTTATCGAAAACTATGCAAGGTCAATTCGTAAATCAAATATTGCAGTTACAATTTCGCCGCAGAGGACTGAAGCCGGAAATCCGGATTTTCGTATCTGGGACGGCAGACAGACAATAGTCGGTTATATCGAAGCTAAACACCCCGATGAATCAAATCTTAATCGTATAGAAGAATCAGAACAATTAAAACGTTACCTTTTAGCTTTTCCAAACGTAATTCTTACAAATTTTTTTGCATTCAGACTCTATCATAATGCTCAGTTAATAAAAGAAGTACAAATAGCCCGGTCTTTTATTGTGGCGCAGTTGAAGATTGTTCCACCAGTGGAAAACGAAAAAGAGTTATATAACCTTTTCGATGAGTTCCTTTCTTTTTCAATAGCAAAGGATTACTCTCCGAAAACGCTTGCAGAAGCACTTGCCGGCAGAACTCATTACCTCAAGGATCAAGTGCTGTTGGAACTTAAAAACAATAACAGAAGATTATACGGTTTCTATCAGGCTTTCCAGCAATACCTTATAGCAGGCCTGTCACAAGAAGATTTTGCAGATATGTACGCACAGACAGTAACTTACGGTCTTTTCGCGGCAAGCACTCGTCACAATGGTGAATTTACACGAAGAGCGGCTTTCGAGAGCATTCCCGCTACAATCGGAATTCTCCGTGACGTATTTCGATTTATCTCGCTGGAAGAGCCGGGCGAGCAATTAAGCTGGATTATTGATGATATTTCAAGTGTTTTAAGTGCGGCAAATGCAAAAAAGCTGCTTCATCATTATTATATCGAAGGGCGTGGCTCCGACCCAATTGTTCATTTTTACGAAACATTTCTGGCACAATACGACCCGGGAGAACGAGAACAAAGAGGCGTTTTCTATACACCCGAAGATGTTGTCGGGTATATCGTGCGTTCCCTGAATATAATCCTGAAGGAATAGTTAAGTAAATAGATTTAAACATTAATGTCTCT
>CAYSHS010000338.1:3672-4108 GCA_964430845.1 uncultured Pirellulales bacterium
ATATTTCGATAAATCCGATGGTTTCGCGAGCGAAGATGTTACTGTACTTGATCCGGCGGCGGGAACGCTGACTTTCCCGGCAGAAGCAGCAAGGTGTGCAGTCAATGAGTTCTCTGTGAACTACGGCAGCGGCGGAAAAAAAGACCTTATCAAAAAACACATACTCAAAAACTTTTACGCCTTCGAGCTTATGATGGCTCCCTATGCGGTCGGGCATCTGAAAATGAGTTTCCTTCTCGAAGAGCTTGGGTATAAACTGGAAAAACAAGACAGGTTCAAGCTGTACCTGACCAATACACTCGAGCTTAAAGACCTTGCACAAAGCACATTACCCGGCATGAGCTCGTTATCGGAAGAATCGCACGCCGCTGGAAATATAAAAAAAGAACCACCGATACTCGTCATTCTTGGAAATCCGCCTTACTCGGGACATTCA
>CAYSHS010000339.1:0-4095 GCA_964430845.1 uncultured Pirellulales bacterium
CTGTTCATCGGAATATGTTTTTACTAAATCAAGCAAACGCGGATCTGTACCGAAAAAATCTTTGCGAATATAATCACCACTCGATACTTCATATTTTTGAAACTGACCATCCGGGACATCTTCCATTCTTTTTACGAGAAGGCCCTCTGTATCCTTCTCAAATAATGTATCGTAATCAGAACCCCAAATCACTTTAATTACATTCCATCCTGCACCTGCGAAAATGCTTTCCAATTCCTGAATTATTTTGCCATTTCCGCGAACAGGACCATCGAGTCTTTGTAAATTGCAATTTATGACGAAGATAAGATTGTCCAGCTTATCGCGGGCTGCAAGGCTTAACGCGCCCAGGCTTTCAGGCTCGTCCATTTCTCCATCACCTAAAAAAGCCCATACTTTCCGGTCGGATAGCTCTTTCAAATTCCTGTTTTCAAGATACCTGTTAAATCGGGCCTGATAAATTGCCATAATTGGCGAAAGTCCCATCGATACTGTGGGAAACTGCCAGAAGTCAGGCATCAATCTTGGATGAGGATACGACGTGAGACCCCCCTCAGGGTCAAGCTCCCGTCTGAAATTTTCGAGGTCATAACCCTGGATGCGGCCTTCCAGGAACGCCCTGGCATATACTCCCGGTGACGCATGGCCCTGAAAATATATAATATCCCCTTCCTGCTCTTCATTTTTAGCCCTGAAGAAATGGTTAAAACCAACTTCAAAAAGCGTGGCCGCCGACGCATATGTAGAAATATGTCCCCCTATGCCGCTGATTTCTTTATTTGCCCTGACTACCATAGCCATAGCATTCCAGCGGATTATGCTTTTAATACGCCGTTCTGTTTCTCTCCGGCCAGGATATGGCGGCTGTTTGTCTGCAGGTATTGTATTGATGTATGGTGTCGTTACTTTACCTGTTGTTTTTATTCCATATTTTCGCGCACGTATTTCAAGTTCTTCAAGGATACTTTCCGCCCTGTTACGACCATCGTTTCGATATACTCCTTCAAAAGATTCGAGCCATTCTTTTGTTTCAAGCTCTTCTGTTTTCCGGATTTCATTTTCCATTTAATATAATGAACTTTATTTTTCATCTGTTCGGTTTGACACAATAGTACATATTGGATAATCCGTTATCCATCCAAACCTGACATTCGGGGCAGTTGCAGCCTTTCTTCTCAACATGGACTTTACTTGGACCTCTTGCGCAGAAAAGCCCTTCGCCATGCTGTTTGGAATAGCTTGGACAGGTGTTACAATTTCCCTGCATACAAATTTTGAAATTTTCATGCGTATCTTCAACTTTGGACATTTGTTTTGTTCTTTCTTCTACTGTTTTTTTAAACTATGAAATTATCGCGATTATTTCTTCAAAATACATAAAGCTCCTGTTTCAACTACGTTGAGAGCCGCACTTTCGGAAACAGTAAACTGGTATTCACTGCCCGAAGGCCCTACAAAAGCGGTCATCAAATCCTGTCCTAATACAATAGATGCAAACTGGCTGCCGCTGCACAGAAGAATTCCGCCGGAAGATATAGCAGGAGTTTTTATGATGCCATCCGTGATAATTTGCCTGATGTGCTCCATTTCTGTTTGATTTCCCTGCGGATATCGCCTGAATAAAAGATTGTAAAGTTCGGAAGAAAGTCCCAGTGTATATGGCCCATGGAAACCTGCCTTGTCGAGTGTTGTGACAGCCTTAATAATATCATCCGCCGCGGCTCCTACAGCATCCCATGAATTGAGCTTTGCTGAAACGCTTCCCTCGATATTTATTAATCCTTTTAATCCCGCATTTTTCGAGCCGTTAAAAATAAGATTATCTTCCTGCCGCGCGCAATCTATCGCTGCTTTCGCTGCTTTACCCAAATCAAGCGGAAAACCTGATTGCTCGAAAGCCGCAATGTCACGAATTGGTAAGCTGAACTCGCCCTGAATCATTGCTAATGGCATTACACCCGGCACTGTCATTATCGCATTTCCTGCGTTTTTTTCTTCCACCGGCTTGTCAGCAGTTGGCAAGACTTTCATGCCAAGTCCGTAAGGTCCCTGTATATGCAGAAGCCTGCGGCCGCATAGCCGGCTTTTCGCTGCTCCAACAACTGTTTCATCTATTCTCTCCCAAACATTGTAACTGAACGGAGCATCATTTCGATGCAAAAATTTCTCAGACATTTATTGTCTCCTAAAATTTTAGAGTTTGAGTTTTATTATTTCAGGTTCCCAATTGTCGGTATTGCTTTAACGGATTTTTTACCTGGCTCTTCACCTGCCGTTTTAATATCAATTCCCTTAGCCATTTCGTTGACTTCTTCAGCACCTTCAGCGAGAAAACTATCTTCGTCTTTCAATAGAATATTTATTAATCGCTGGAATTCGCCCGCATGTACCCGTTCTTCGTCTGCAATGTCAAGCAAAACTGTCCTGGCCAATTCATTTTCGGTCGCGTCAGCGTGAGCCTGGTAAATATGCACTGCCTCATGTTCGGCAGAAAGGTCAAGCCTTAATGCCCTCGCTAATTCCGAATCAGTAAGCTTCCTGCCAGGTGTCATACCGGTAAAAGGATTTATAAATTCAGGCATTGTATCTATCTCCTAATCTATTGTGATATTTAATTGATTTCAATATCGACCTCGTTTTCCCATGTGCCATGCAGGTTGCACCTTTCGAAGGCACGAAGCTTCCCGTGGGAATGATCTAAAGTCACGTATGTTTTCATAATTGGGTGGGTTGTTTGTGCTGTAAAATCCATTCTCGCTAAGTATGTATCATCAGCGTACAGCTCGATAAACTGGATAAAATGACCATGCTCGTTCGGATGTTTTACAAGCTTGCCGACCTCAATTGTTACCTCGAAACGCTCGCCTTTTTTGACTCTTTTGGGAGCGGTTATTACAGGCAGATGCTTTTTTTCCAGGTCACTTGCAGTATCCATATTTTCAATTGTATTTACGCTGCAAAAAATATCCTCTGCGCATTCCTGGCCTACATCTTTTATTTTTGTAAACATTTTTTAATCTCCTTACCTAAAGTTTTACAATCCAATCCGAGCAATCATAACTTACTGAAAATCAGGCACTTAAGTTATTTTCATATTTACAGTTTTTTAACCTTTTTATTGTTAAAGATAAATAGGAGAATCCCTTAATATTAGCAGGCAAAATACTTAACATCGGCACATATTCACGGGGAAAAAGGACGAAAAGCTTTGAGGGGTTTTAAAACAGAGCTTTATTTCTGAACTACTTATTTTTCAATGCGTATGAATTAATAGAAGATTTGAAACGTTAATCAAAGTTGAATGATGAAAAATCAGGAGGTGAATCATGTTTAAGACGATAACAATTATGGATAAGACAAAACGGAAAGACATGCTTCACAGGGCAAGATTATTTTTTGATGACCGCCTGGATTTTACAAGAGGGCCGGTCGAGCTGAACGAAATGATTAAACAGGGAGAGCAAATGAACATCATTGACGTTCGCAGACCTGAAGATTACTCAAAAGAGCATATACCGGGAGCAGTAAATTTACCGGAAGAGAAATGGAGCACATTCAAAGGCCTGAGCAAAGATCGGCCCAATGTAGTGTATTGTTATTCGGAAGTGTGCCAGATTTCGACGCGAGCAGCCAAGTATTTTGTAGAGCACGAATTTCCGATAATACTACTTGCAGGCGGCATAGCGGAATGGAAAAACAATGAATTGCCTGTGGAAACATAACGACGGGTACCCCCGGCTGTGTAAACCGGGGGTAATTTTTTGCGCGGTGTATGTCATTGTATGGAATTTAGAACCAACTACGAGAGAGGATGTAAATATAAGCTTTTATAAAAAAATATTCCGCTATTGATTAAATGCCATGCAGGGGGAAGATTAATGATTTAAGTTTTTTAATTGTTTCATCAAGAGCGGGCAGTACAGCCTGGCGTTGTGACTGGCTGATGGGCAGTCTTCTGTCACGGAAACCTCCCTGCCATTCTGTGTTTTCGAGCAGGACGCCTCCGATGACGGGATTCATGTCTATACCTTCATCTTCGCCGCAGAAGACGCTCCATGCTAATGCCCATGCTCTGACAGTGTTGCCGACCTGGTA
>CAYSHS010000340.1:0-4058 GCA_964430845.1 uncultured Pirellulales bacterium
TTAAAATATATCGGACACCGTTTCATAACCATCAAAATTCTACAGAGCATTATTCTGCTTCTCGTTTACTGATACAAGCTGCTGTACCATTTGTTCCAGAGATTCAATCCTTTGTTTAATTTCCTGATTCTGTTCTTTCAACTGGTCAATCTCCGCGTCTTTAGCTTTGACAATTTTATGCAGTTCCTGCACAGCAGCAGCGGAATATACAATTAAAGGATAGCTGTCCACCTGTAGAATATCCTCCCCGTTGGGTAGTTTTTCCCTGCTGCTCTTGACATAATCCGGAAAGACCTCCTGGAATTCCTGGGCAATCACATTGATATAACGCTGGTCTTCCACGCTCGGATGCTGCTCACAATAGTCTTCAGTGTATTTAAAGCTGACCAGCCGGACCTTATCGATTTTCTCCAGAGCATTAGTGATGGTCTGAACATCAGTTTTAATCCGTCCATCAGAGTTGGCAAGCCATGACCCGGCTGTTGTCTTAGATGCAGTACCTTCCACTTCTAACCTATTGGCAGAAGGAGTTCTCCCGACGCCGACCTTACCGCCGCCTTTGGCCAAAATCACATCTCCATCGTAATAATGATTCAATCCGACATTTCCGCTGCCGGTCGAATCCATAATTAACCACCCGCCATCAGCGTCAGGACTCGCAGCAATGGATGCGTTTCCGCTTTTGCGTCCAACGGCTAATGCCACTCCGGAGGACGGAGTAGCAATATCCAGCTTGCCCTCCGGACTCGTTACACCACCGATACCCACACTATCGCTGTTCACAAACAAGGTAGGCGAACTACCGAACCCAACCATCAGGGAATTCTCAATGTTGTTGACAAGAGGAACACTGCTCGCACCCCTGCCCATAGCGATTGAGTAATCCCCACTGGCAGTTGTATAATATCCCATAGCGGTGGAGAAATTCTCACTGGCAGTTGTACCATATCCCATTGCGATTGAGTCTACCCCACTGGCAGTTGTAATAGTTCCCATTGCGATTGAGGCATACCCGCTGGCAGTTGTTCCATATCCCATTGCGGTGGAGAAATTCTCACTGGCAGTTGTACCATATCCCATGGCGGTTGAGAAATACCCACTGGCAGTTGTAGAACTTCCCATGGCGGTGGAGGATTCCCCACTGGCAGTTGTTCCATATCCCATTGCGGTGGAGAAATTCTCACTGGCAGTTGTATGATTCCCCATGGCAACCGCATAGTATCCTGTGGCGACACATGAAGAACCCCCGATAGTTGCTGCACCTCCTGAGCCTTCTGGAACCTCTACATCCAGCCATGCCCCCGTCTCGGTCGTGCCAATACCGACACTGCCGGAGTTGCTGACATACACGCCCTCACTGCCGCCGTCGCCGGAAAGCCAATGACCGTTCAATCGGATGTTTTGCGTTGCGGTATGATTACCCAGGTTATCACCAGTTCCAACATTATCCACACCATCAGCAAAACCCGAAGGAATACCTGAAACTTCGCTCCAGTCAATCCCGTCTTTTATGGAATCCGGAACAGTCGGGTCCGTTTCAGTAACAAAACCGGCTGTCTGTGCGTAAAGGGCATAGGGTACGGGCAGTATTTCCTGCCGCGGCTCATAAATTGTATATTCATTCGGGTCATTCAAATATCCCGGCCTGTATGCTATCTCTACCCAGCGTTTTTGGCCGTTAAATGCAGACGGATCTCCAATACTAAAATCCACATCCACTGTAAAACAGCCATCTATTACGTTACAGTCATCCACTAAATTGATGTACCCTATCTGACTGCCATAAGTAAAATCATCATAGAGTGTCAATTCAAGGTCATACATACCTTCGGCAGGTTCGTTACCATCCAGGAAATATCCTTCATAAGTAAAGACTGAATCAATAGGCTCTGCATAACCGGAGTTAAAACAGAATGCAATTATGACGATACTCAGAATGGTTGATAATTTTGCGGTTTTCATTTTACTCCTCCTTTCAATACTATTTGCTCTCAAGCGTGTAACGGTTAGAATTACGATGTGTTGTTTTTTTGCAACATTATCTTTTTATGAAATTGTACTGAAATTGATATCAATAAAGGCAATTTTCGTTCACCCTGATGTTCTCTCAGAGTTGTTTTAACCTTAAATAGAATCATACTTTATACAGTTTTATTTGTCAAGAAAATCCTGCTTTTTCCACATAGCTTCTTCTCCAGGTTAAAGTTTTTAAACCTTCTCGATTGTAATTTTAAGCTATATTTACAGCAGAATATCAAGGTTCATTTGGCCTGGTAATAAATTAAATATAGGTAAAAATGTATTTTTTTATATTTTTTTGATTTTTATGGTCTGAAAATAACACGCCCTGCCACCCATATTACCTATTTTAACAAATGAAAAGGTCCGTATAAATTTGATAAACAACATATAATATTTTCATAACCTCTTGTATTACATATATTTAAGAGTAATTAAAGGCCGCCTTAACAATATTCTCAATATTTTCCATATTACCTATATTAACTAAAGATTTTTTAAGAAGGCTTCCGATAGAGATATAGCTCGTTGGTTAGGTTGCCCAAATTAACATTTGGGAGAAAATCGAAGCCTCGAAAAGGATTTGAAAGAGGCAGAATTAGAAAAGTTTTTGGAGAATTAAGTTATGATAGAACAGGATATATTAGCCAGGTATTTAGAACCATTATTGAGGGGTGACCGTCGAGGATGCAGGACTGTGATTGAGGAATCGATGCAAAAAGGGATTCCAGCCAATTCCATTTATATTCACCTTGTTTGGCCTATAATGGTCGAAATCGAAAACCTGCTCAGGCGAGATAAAATCACATCCATACAGGAACATCTTGCTACGAGAGTAAATCGTACGATAATCGACCAGCTTCAAAATAAGCTGCCCCGCAGGCCGTTGCGCAATAAGAAAATCGCGATTTGCTGCGCACCCGATGAAATGCAGGAGCTTGGCGCACAGATGATGACAGATTTATTTGAAAGCGACGGCTGGGAAGTACGCTTCTTAGGCGGCGGTCTCACAAATGAAGACATTTTGTCCTTTGCAAACGAATATGCGCCCGACATTCTCCTGATTTATGGCACAACTCCGAAGCAGGCACCGGAAATTCGCAGGCTTATCGATACAATAAAGTCTGTAAATGCCTGGCCTGATATGCGAATTATGGTATCGGGTGGACTTTTCAATCGTGCAGAAGGTCTATGGGAAGAGATGGAAGCTGATTTATACGCTTCTACGGCCATCGAAGCACTTCACATTGCGGCAGATGAGAACCCAAATGCTCAAACCGCACAAAGGACGATAAATCGCCGAAAGAAAAGAAAAACAATCGATTGCGAGCCTGAACACGAAGAAATGCATGAGGAAATTTTAATCGAAACATACAATTAACCAGTGCACAAAAACAATACACGGCCAAGCCATTTGACAAAACTCAAACAGGCTTGGCCGTTTTTTCTCGCCACCATAAAATTGATATAAATATCCGCTGATTATACTTGACTGGATAGAGATAATATGATAAAAATTAATTAAGTTTAGTTAAGTTAAGTAGTTATAAGTTGTTTTTGTGTTCGTTTTTGCTGATATTTACAATAAACTGATATAAAAAGGAGCTGAGGAAATGAAAACATATCAATTCCGGATTGCAGTACCCATCGTTTTATTATCACTTGCTTCGATGATTTTCGCGGCTGATTCTGTCGGATTACCTGCGGATTTCCCTGAGCTGGTCATAAATCAGTACGGAGAAACTGCACCTGGAGTTTTAATAGGCTACTTGGGTGCCAACGCTACTGATTATTATGTGGTTTTGGACCAGTCAGGTTATCCATTATTTTACAGCAAGACTGATAAAATAAGCTACCCTGAAGTAATGTTTAATGGTCTTATTTGTCAAATTGCCAGTAAGGGCTATTATTTAAAAGATGAAACTTTTACCATTGTAGATTATTACGAAATGGTTGGGGATTATTCAGCGGATATTCATGATTTCAAAGTAATGCCGAACGGCAATGCTCTTTTAATAGGAACACATTCTGTACCTGTA
>CAYSHS010000341.1:0-3582 GCA_964430845.1 uncultured Pirellulales bacterium
TGATGTATAGTTATGATGGAACGGACATTAGACACACACCTGTAACTACAAATTATAAGAATTGGCCGGATATATACAAAGCATTTAATTATGTGCAGGAGCCTATAACAGAAAAACCGGAACCTTTCAAAGCATGGGGCTCCAATGAAATGCCGCTCCAGGAAATAAGGAACGGCCAGTACATCGGAAGAATGTATCGTTAATAATCTGAAGATATTTTCCCTTTTTCAGCTCGTGCATAGTAACTCTGTACTTTTTTAGCATCAGTTCCATATTCTTTCCGGTGAAAATGAGGAGCTATTAACAGCCTGGCCGGGTGTTTATCAAGTCAGATTTGTCTGTAGTTATTATCATTTCTTGTATATCAATGAGCTGCTGTTATTTATGCGAAAGCTCCGATAATCTGTCTGGATTTTGCTCATGGTAGCTCGTCCTATAAATATTCAAGGAAAAATATTGTTCGGGTCGATAAATTATTGATGGTTTGTCCATTCAAACAGTATTGTGTATTTTAACAAATGGAAGGACTTAATATGAAACATGGAAAAGGATTTGAAGTAAGGAAACTCATTATGAAGAAAGCGGTGTTGTTGACAGCAATCGCAATGTCAACCGGCTTTGCCGGGTGCAGCAAGCAGTTTGCAAGGATCGAGGACAACCAGGCACAATTAAAACTGATGGCGCAAACGAATGCCGAGCAGCTTGCGGCAATTACAGAGTTTATCGGGCAAAATCAAAATGAGCTGACTGCAAAGATTCAGCAGGTACGAAATGAAACAAAAGTGCTGGCCGATAACCAGGAATCGTTGAAAGCCGGATTAGTCGTCTCGCATAACGAAACTGCTAAAATAGCGAACGATGTCACTGCCCTGGACCGGAAGCAATCTGAATTGTATAATACTGTCCAGGCGAACAATAGCAGGCTGACCGAAAAAGTCAACGTGCTGGAGCAGGGACAGAATACTCTGCTGGCAGGCATCGAAGATTCCAAGAACCATACATTACAAGTATCTTCAGAAGTAGCCGCTCTCGGAGACCGGCAGGTAAAGCTCCATGAAACTTCACAAAACAGCATTCAGCAGGTCAATAATAATTTATCACAAGTTGCTAAAAACCAGGAATCGTTGAAAGCCGGATTAGTCGTCTCGCATAACGAGACTGCTAAAATAGCGAACGATGTCACTGCCCTGGACCGGAAGCAATCTGAATTGTATAATACTGTCCAGGCGAACAATAGCAGGCTGACCGAAAAAGTCAACGTGCTGGAGCAGGGACAGAATACTCTGCTGGCAGGCATCGAAGATTCCAAGAACCAGACATTAAAAGTATCTTCAGAAGTAGCCGCTCTTGCTCAGGCACAGGCAAAGCTTAATGAAACTTCGAGTCTGATAGCAAATAATATATCTCAGTTATTCAATAACCAGGAAGTGCTCAAAGCGGGTTTGGTTGTATCACATAACGAAACTGCAAAGGTTGCAAATAATTTGTCCCGGGTTGCAGGTAACCAGGAGATTCTCAAAGCAGGTTTGGTTGTATCCCATAATGAAACTGCGAAGGCTGCGAATAATTTAGCAGCACTCGGTGACTTGCAGAAGGAATTAAACGGCATAGTGCAAAACAGCAATTCCAGCTTATCCGAAAGGGTTGCTGTAATCGAAAAGAATCAGTCCGACTTGCAGACGGGAATCGAAAATGTACGAAACGAGACAAGGGAAGTTGCGGCGAGTGTTTCCGCGGTCGGCACGGGACAAGTAAATCTCAAGGAAACTGTGGAAAATTACAATCAGCAATTGACTGATAGAGTCGTTGTCGTAGAGCAAAGCCAGCATGAATGGCAAACTACGATAAAACAGATGCAGGAAAGTATCAGCGACGTTGCAGGTAATATTAATACTTTCGAGAAAAACCTGTCGAAGCTGCACGAAATATTCCAAAGCAATATGAGTGATTTGAATACCGCCGCGAATAAAAACAGTCAGGGACAGCTTGAATTCCAGGAAAAAATTAAAAAAGACCTCCTCGCACTTGCTGATTCCGTCACTGTTATCAAGCAGGGTCAAAATCAATTGCAGCAAAAGGTTGCTGATGTAAAATCAAATACCGAGAGCATAGCTGCCGAATTTCCTGCGGCAATCGAGCAGCTAAGAAAAGAAATGACTGCTGAAGAAGAAGAGGCGTATTCTTCCAACAAGTAAATCTTTTTCTGATAATATCATAAAGAAAATTTCAATAAGCCCGGTACAATAAATGTATCGGGCTTTCTTCTTGTGTTTCCTGAAATTTGCGGTACATTCATAAAAAAGTGCGGTTGTGTTTCTGTAAGGTACTTATATTTACAAATTGAAAGACCAGCAATACGTGAATATAGTAGTGGAACGCAGAAACATGAAAAAGGTAATATTGACTATGATACTTTCTTTTGGCCTTTCTACGGAGGCTATAACATAATAAGCCTCGATAAGGAAAATTATTCCTATGCTATGGTATGTGGTCCGACTCGCGCGTATCTATGGATTTTAGCTCGCAAAAAATCACTCGATAAACTGGTAATAGATAATTTGATTGAAATTGCCGATAAATCAGGCTTTAAAACTGATAAACTGATTTTTGTTAAGCAGAATTAAAATATAATTGAATTGGAATAAATATGGAAGATGAACTATACGATTGTCCACATTGCAATGCCGGTAACATAGTAATGACTAAAGACGGCTTGTGTCCGAACGGTAAACAAATAACCGGTAAAATTTTTATCGAACAATTTCAGTATAAGATGCTGTATTAACCATATTAGTTCCTATAAAAAACACACTTTTCATTTTATCTTAAAGAAAAAATGTCTTAAAGGCCGATAAAATGGTTAAAGTATGTTTATAAAACAACATGTAAACATCGCTGTAAGTGGTATTTTTTTCTTTAATTTCACTTACTTTTTTGTTATAATAACTCCTTGAAGGATAAGTGGTTAGCACAATAACAGTGAGGTTATTCGGAAATTCGATTATGTTCGAAAATAAATCCAGAAAATTTTTTGTATTTTTATTTACACTATGGTTTTTCCTTATAGTTCAAGGTGCTGAGCAATCATCAAAAACAATAGTGGAAAAAGCCGTTATTGAAGATGATGCGCAGACGAAAGAACCTAATTTGCCGAATGATAAAACCGAGCGTGTAACAGTTAATAAAATAGTCATAAGCGGCAATACTTATATTTCCACCCGGAGTATTTTTAAGCACCTGCCTGAAATTTATAATCTGTCGGATAAATCCTTAAACGAGGCGCCAAGTGAGCAGCTTTACGATTTCAGGAGTTTTCACGAGTTGATTTCAGAGCCGAACCGGCCGCAGGAAATTTCGTTAAGAGCAATCGAGGGGCTGGTTCAATACATCTTGTCACTGTATCAGAAGAAACATTATGTCGGTATATATGTATATATTCCGAAAGATACACTTGTGGAGGGGCAGGGACTAAAAGACAACATTTTGCATGTCGAGGTACTGGAAATTCCGGTTGGCGAAGTGGGTACAAAATTTTACAGCGCCGACCAAAACGAGGTTGATAAAAGCTATCTCCGTCCCTGG